>JBDSSV010000087.1:0-4284 GCA_039928535.1 Burkholderiales bacterium | reverse complement strand
GTAATGCTGGTTGAACGGGCGGTCGAACTCCTTGTTCACGAGATCGAACCTGACGAAGCACAGATACGGGTATGCCTTGATGTCTACCAAGTCCGGCTCCAGCGATCGTCGCTTCCGTGAAAAAAACGCGATGTCACCACTCGTCTGCGCGTCTTGCTAGCGGTATTTGTGCGGATAAGGAGGCGGGCTCGGGTCAGGCCAAAGTGCGCGGAATGCCTAAGTCAGCGAGGCGAGAATTTTGGCTTCAACGACTCGGGCAACTGACTGATCGCCACTGCCATACCCCGCGAGCTGCTCCGTAGAGAAACAAATTTCGTCCGGCTCTGCATCGCGAAAGCTGTAGCGCAGGAACTGAATTTTTTCGTCGGTCAGTCGATCGAAAGAATTCCACACGGGGCCGGCGACAAAGTATCGACTCGCTTGGCCGGCTGCAGCGATGAAATACGCAACCAGCGCTTTGCTTCCGGCCATAGCGGCCTGCGAATTGTTGAGCATGGATAAAATAGATGCCAGAATGAGCCCTATATTACCAACTCATGAACGATGTTGCACTAGTGGGTTTCGGTAAAAGTTACAAGAACCCGTTCTGAAAAACGCGAAGCGCAACTGATCGCTAAAAAGTTTTAAGCGTCGTGTAGAATTTATATATGCGGCGGACATGTGATCTCAATTCAACGCGGGGAAGCATTGATGAGTCGCGTTAAAAAAAGCGAAACGCCCATTCTCCGGTTGCGTCTTCAGCTTGGCATCAATCAGCGCAATTTCTGGACGCCACTTGGCGTGACGCAGTCGGGCGGGAGCCGCTACGAAACCGGCCGTAATATCCCGCGCCCCACGCAGTTATTGATCAAACTGGTTTACGGCAGAAACCCATCGAAACTGCTCAAGCAGTTGCGCGGTGAGCGTTGACGCGCGGCGGCACGTAGCAAGACGCGAGTAGAAGCAGCCGTCGGTATCCGGCAGCGCAAACGGCGGTGCACGCTAGGCAGTCTCGCGCCGCCCGCTAGCAAATCGGGGGTGGCGCGCTCCACACGTTTTGCGCGGCGGACGTTGTTAAACGGCCGCTCCCCGGGGAAACTGCGGACAGCCGACCGCTTTTACCGGCTTGCCAAACAATACGCTTAGCTGAAGCACTCGGGCTTTCCCGTCGGCGCCAATTCCGTGGCGTGCGTTTTATAGATCATCTTCGATTCGTTCGCGTCTAAAAAAATTTGTCGCAAACGTCTGCGTGCACAAGGTACTTCAATCGATCGTCGTCGCACGCGCGCCCGTTTTTGTTTTTTTGAGTGCGCCGGGGGCAGTGCGCGTGTGCGTGTTCAGGCATGCACCCGTATGGGGGCCAAAACGAAGCCCAATTGTACTTGCTAATGTCATCAATCCCCGACACTATGCCGGAAGCAGGTAACATAAAAACTCATAAAAACCATGAAGTTATTCGCTGGCCTAAGAAAAATCAGGGATTTTGAAAGGTCACAGATGCCTTTCCTCAAGTCGGTGATCGATTTCGATATCGTTATCGAGATCGGCTATGCGGAAGAAGAAGGCCGTCCGCTTACCGTAAAGCAACTGTACCTATTGGACATAAGTTCCCGCTCGACAGTGCGCCGCAGACTGGCAACGCTGATAGCAGAGGGAATTTTGGCGCGGCGTAAACAGGCGTCCGATCAGCGCGCCGTCGTGCTGACGGTCGCGCCATCCAGCCTCAAGATGCTCGGCAAGTACGGCGGCGCTCTCGCGACTATTTCGTCGTCGATTTTGAAATAAGTTACGCCCCATGACAGGGCCCGTAACTGCCAGGCTCTTACGACTGCCCCCATGAGAGAGTCTCCGCCAGCATCATCGAGCCGCCGCATACTCGTCGCGGATGACAATAGCGACGCCGCGACAAGCTTGGCCATGTTGCTGGATGGCATGGGGCATGCGACCTGGGTAGTTAATGACGGTATTGCGACTGTAGAAGCCGCGGCGACTTTCCGGCCGGACATCATCCTGCTTGATATCGCAATGCCGCGCTTGAATGGTTTCGACGCATGCAGCCGTATCCGGGCGCAACCGGCGGATCGGCAAGTCGTCATCGTCGCGCTGACTGGCTGGATACAGGATGAAATGCGGCAACGTTCGCGTGAGGCGGGTTTTGACTTTTACCTGATAAAACCGGTAGAACCCGACGCGCTTAGAAAACTGATACAGGACTGCATGCCCGCCGGCGATTAGTATCTCCTCTCGCCGTAAGCGCGTTCTCAACTTCGCTAGCACTTATCCCTTGACGCAGATCACCTGCTTCAACGTGTGCACTACCTCGACCAGATCCGCCTGTGCTGCCATCACCGCATCGATGCTTTTGTAGGCTGCCGGCGTTTCATCGATGACCCCGGCATCTTTACGGCATTCGACACCCTTGGTCGCGGCAGCGTGATCCTGTATCGTAAAGCGCTTCTTCGCCTCAGTCCGTGACATCGCGCGGCCAGCGCCGTGCGAGCAAGAATGAAAGCTGTCCGGATTGCCCTTGCCGCGCACGATGTACGACCGCGCGCCCATGCTGCCGGGGATGATGCCGAGGTCGCCTTCGCGCGCCCGCACCGCGCCTTTGCGCGTGAGCCAGACATTCTTGCCGAAATGAAATTCGCGCTCGACGTAATTGTGATGGCAGTTGATCGCCTCGGTGCGGTCGCGAAACGGCGGCAGATATTTATGTAGCACGATCAATATTCGCCGCATCATTTCATCGCGGTTGGCGCGCGCGTAGCCCTGCGCCCAGCCGACGGCTTTTACGTAGTCGTCGAAGTGTGCGGTGCCTTCTGGGAAGTAGGCGAGGTCCTTGTCCGGCAGGTTGATGAAGTGCGTGCGCATATCGTCGCGCGCGAGCGCGATGAAATACTGGCCGATGACGTTACCGATGCCGCGGCTGCCCGAATGCAGCATCACCCACAGCTCGCCATTTTCGTCGATGCAGAGCTCGATGAAATGGTTGCCGCCACCGAGCGAGCCGAATTGAGACGAAATAATTTTGTCCGTCGATTCCTTGCGATGGGTGAACGCCTTCGGATGTTTTTCTTCCAGCCACTTGAACGACTTGAAGAGTTCAGCCGCCGCCTTTTCGTTCTGTTGCGCCGGCGCGTGCTTCTCGAAGCCGGTCGGCACCGTATGCTCCATGCCGGAGCGGATCTGCGCGAGGCTTTCCGGCAGATGCTCTGCGCGCGCACCGTCCAGGCGCACGGCCATCATCCCGCAGCCGATATCCACGCCCACCGCCGCGGGAATGATCGCGCCGTCGGTGGCGATAACGCTGCCGACCGTTGCGCCCATGCCCCAATGCACGTCGGGCATTGCTACGACATGTCGGTAGATGAATGGCAGCGCTGCGACGTTTCTCAACTGCTGGAGCGCGACGTCTTCCACCGGCACGCCGTGCGTCCATGCTTTCACCGGCTTGCCGGGGCCGGTGCTTAAAACCTGATAGCTCATTCAAGTCCTTGCGGGAGGGCGGCATTTTCCTCTCGTGCGAATTTCGTGGCAATGCGGATGTGACGGGGATTGCGGCGCCCGTTAACGTTAGAAGCGGCGCCGTCCTACATCCAGCCGGCGGGCAAGCGATTAACGTATGCCCTATCAGCGGCATCCACGTGCAAAGGTGAAATATGAATAATCGCGATGCGCAGAGCGAGAGCAAGGCGACCCATCCGCAGCCAAAGGATGAACTCGAGGTGAGCGGCGAAATCGGGCAGATCCCCAAGTTGCCGCACGAGCACGACGAGTCGGTGGAAAGTCAGACCGGCGGGCGCAAATTGCCGGATGCGAAAAGGGCGCCCAACATCGGGCCGCAAAAAAAGCCGCTTGCCGGCCAACAGGCAAAGCCTTAAATCCGGACACCGCATAGCCTGCAAAGCAGCAGTCAGCGGCGCCAGACCTCCGCCGGCTCCGGCCGGAACTCTCATCCTTTATGCGGCCAGCGGTCCTGCTACGCGCCTGCGGGTCGATCATCTGCTTTAGCGAACTTTTAAAGTTCGCCCTTTTTTCCTCAATAACTGCGGATTTCCGAAGCGCGCGGATTCACCTGCTGCGAGATGGCCGGTGCACGGCCAACCGTTCACTTTTCTTTTTCATTCCGGCCAGGCCGTGGCTTCCAGATGTTGAGTATCCCGGCCTGGACAATGCAATCCTCGCAGTCGTTCGCATGGAAGCTGTCTTGCGACAACAATTTCCCGCGCCAGCGCCCTCCGCCGGGCGGTGTGCGGCCGCACAAGGTAGTCGCGGCAACACCGTCGACAATGTGCAGTGTGGGAT
>JBDSSV010000086.1:0-3710 GCA_039928535.1 Burkholderiales bacterium | reverse complement strand
GCAGCAGTGCGCCACCGGGCTCTATGCTGTCCGGCCCGAATCCCGTCATGTTGATACCGGCCCTGACGATGCCGCCTGCGCGTGCGAGCGTAAATACGTTGCCGACCGTGCCGCCCACGTGCGGTATCAATTCAAAGTATTTCGCGCCGAATTTAAATTTGTCTTTGTGGACGTACGAAGCGACGAACGCGGCCTGGGCCGGAATCTGGTTGCCCCAGCCCTGCGGCTTCGACGCGCCTATCAGCCGATGCCACGTCGTCTGCACCTGGTCGCCGAGCGCAGGCGGCCCGACGAAGCCGACGTCGACTTCAACTGTGTCGAGGCTGTTCGGGTCTGCCCGCTGGATTACGCCGCCCAGATAAAGCCACGCGGCCCACGGCCGGTCGAACAACTGCGGCGCCGCAACGCTGATCTTCTTGGGGGTGTACAGATTTTGGCCGATGAACCAGCCGAAGTGGAGCTCTTCCTTCTTCGGGAAAGGCAGCAGAGCCAAAGTGGAAAAGCCGCGCAGCAGTTCTTCCAGCGTATCGCCCGGCACGCCGATGCCCAATTTGATGCCGTTGGTGTAGTAGCGGTCCGTGTGCGAGAGCATGTCGTTCTCGATGAACAACTGGAACTCGCTCCCCTCGCATTTTACCTTCGAGTCTGTGCACTTATCCGCGGCAAAAACGCAGGACGAAGCGAGGAGTCCGGCTGCGAGCCAGAGGGGCAGTCTGCAGGAGAGAAGACTCATAGAAACTCATTATTGCCTAGAAGCATGAACAGGGTCGGACTTTCGATGCGGACAGCAATTCCCGCAGGGAAAATTTCAGATATGGCATGATTGCGCGCTGATACACGGGGAGTTCGCTTGCCGACGCCGGAAGAAAAAGCCAGGCAGGAAATCGATCGCAGGCTGGAGCAGTGCGGGTGGCTGGTTCAGGACCACAAGTCTATGAACATCATGGCCGGCAGCGGCGTAGCCGTGCGCGAGTTTCCGCTCAAGACCGGCTTTGCTGATTACCTGCTCTACGCAGACGGCAAAGCGGTCGGCGTCGTCGAGGCCAAGCCCGAGGATCATACGCTGACCGGCGTGGAGATTCAGTCGAGCAAATACACGCTCGGCCTGCCCGACGGTATTCCAATTTATCGCAAGCCTTTGCCGTTTGCGTAAGAATCAACTTGGGCGGTCACGCAGTTCACGAACAGGCCATTCTCAAGCGCGCGTTCGAGGGGCGGTTGGTTTAGCGCGATGCCGGTCATGATGGCGGCGATCATCGTGCCGATCCGTCCGCGTCGGCGGATTGTCCGGCGGTTTATACCCACTGGTGTAAATCCGGATGTTTCGGCTGGCGGAATCTAGATACGCAAAAAGATTCGCAACGTTGCGCCGGGTTGCGCGCTAAATTTCATTGAATCAATAGTCTGTCGCTGAGCGTGGATGCGCAAAAGCGGGCGAAAAGCGCGGCAGATTTTGATGGGAGGCCTGTTTCAAAACGTCGGTAGTTCTTAACAAACTACCGACATTATGGAACAATACCGGTATGACCACGCCGCTCACCAAAGCCCGCGCCGTGATGCGCCGTCGCAGCGCCGTCCGGTCGAAGGAACTGACGGCGGCCGGCATTGCACGTATGCACCTCTCGCGCCTGACCGCCGCGGGCAAACTCGTGCGCGTGGCGCGCGGCCTCTACGCGCTGCCAAACCGCAAGCCGGGCACGCAGGAGGGGCTTGCCGTCGTCACGCAACGCATGCCGCACGCTCTGTTTTGTCTGCTGACCGCGCTGCGCCTGCACGAACTGACTACGGTGGCGCCGTTTGAAGTGTGGATTGCGATCGGCAACAAGGAGCGCGCGCCAAAGTCGGAATGGCCGCCGATGCGTATCGTGCGCTACTCGGGTGCTGCGCTGAAATCCGGCATCGAAACGCGCACGGTGGCGGGGGCGCGCATACGTGTGACAACAGTGGCAAAAACGGTGGCAGACTGCTTCAAATTCCGCCGCACGGTTGGCATCGATGTAGCGCGCGACGCGCTGCGCGAGGCGCTGCGCGGCAAACGGGCCACCGTTGACGATCTGTGGAAGTTCGCCAAGGTCTGCCGCGTGACCAAGGTGATGCGGCCTTATCTGGATGCATTCGCATAATTACTGGTTTTGTCACGCCCCACTCCTGAGCGGGCGCAAGGGCGATTGCGTGATCGACTGCGTTAGACAGTGGTTTGGAACCGCGTTACAATCATACACATCGCATACACATTCAGGCCATCATGCGCACAAACATAGTAATCGACGAAAAACTTATCACGCGGGCCATGCGGCTCGCCGGGGTCAAGACCAAGCGTGAGGCGGTGCACGTGGCGCTGCGCGTTTTTGTGCGCGAGCGTTTGCGGCCGGATGTCCGCGAGCTCGACGGCATCGGCGGGTTTGATCCGGCATACGACTACAAGAAGCTGCGCGCGGGCAAGTAGTGCTGCTGGTCGATACTTCGGTCTGGATCGACTTTCTCGCGCCGCGGTCGACGCGCGCAGCTGATTATTTCCGTGAGCAACTTGACACACGGCAATCGTTTGCGTTGACGGAATTTATTTACCTTGAAGTGCTGCAGGGCATACGCGAGCCTGCAGCCGTGCGCAAAGTGGGAGCCTATTTGCGCGCACAGACAATACTGTTCCCGCGGCATGGCCTGCGCACCTATGAAGCGACTGCCGATTTATATCGCCGTTGCCGGGCGGCGGGGATTACCGTGCGTAGTACGGTCGATTGCCTGATCGCTCAGCTTGCGCTTGAGCACAATGCGACATTGCTGCACAGTGATCGCGACTACGAACGAATTTCTCGAGTCGAGTCGCGATTGAAATTAGCCCCTTGAATTGAAAAATTAGATGAGCAACGCATCGCAGCAGATCGTCAACAAAGCCTGGAACTTCGCGCATGTGCTGCGCGACGACGGGCTGTCGTACATGGCCTATACGGAGCAAATCACCTTTCTGCTCTTCCTCAAGATGGCCGACGAGCAGACCAAGGCGCCATATAACCGAAGCCGATCGTGCCCCCATCGCTCGGGTGGCCGAGCCTGCTTGCCGAAGAAGGTGTCGAGCTGGAAGTCCACTATCGCCATATTCTTGAAGAACTCGGCAAGAGGCCCGGCATGCTCGGCGAGATCTTTAAGAAAGCCCGGCCGGATATACAGAACCCGGCAACCTTAAAGCGGCTGATCGTCGATCTGATCGAGCCGGAACAGTGGTTATCGATGGAAGTCGATGTCAAAGGCGATATTTACGAAGGCCTGCTTTCGAAGAGCGCGTCTGAATCACCTAAAGGTGCAGGTCAATACTTCACGCCCCGGGAGTTGATCAAGGCAATTGTGGATGTGATGCAGTTAAAGCCTGACGATACCGTCTGCGACCCCGCCTGTGGCACGGGAGTGCTTTCTCCTGGCGGCGCATCACTACGTATCGGAACATTTCGGCGCGAAGCTCGATACGGAACAGAAAAAACACCTGCGCACGCAGTTCGTGCACGGCTGGGAGCTGGTACCGGCAACGGCGCGGCTTTGCATCATGAATCTCTACCTGCACGGTATCAACGCCGACCCGTGCCCGGTGCATTCGGGACTCGACAGTCTCGCCAGCGATCCCGGCGAGCGCTTCAGCGTGGTGCTGACGAATCCGCCGTTCGGCAAGAAAAGCAGCATCTCCATCGTCACCGAGGAAGGTGAGCTGGAAAACGAAG
>JBDSSV010000085.1:0-3448 GCA_039928535.1 Burkholderiales bacterium | reverse complement strand
ACGCCGAGCCCAGCTTGATCAGGACTTTTTCGTTCTTCGGCGTATGGTCGATCACGTTTTCGCCGATGAACTCGAGCGTCTTATCCGCATCGTCGAGCTTGCTGACCCGGATGCGGCCGGCCGGCAGCGGCATGCCCATATTGTTTTCAGACGCATTCTTGAAGCCGAGATACACATCGACCTTCTTGTTGGTTTGCACGCCATAGTTGCGGTCGGTGAGCGGGCTTGCGCCGTACGGATAGTAGCCGGGCGCCAGGCCGTAATAGACGAGCTTTTTCTCGCACGGCACGTTGCGCGCCGCCGGGAAGAGCTCGATCTGCTTGGTCGAGTTATCGGCGAGTGTCGCCGGCCGTCCCAGCGTGTAGAGGTGATATTCGAAAAAGGCCTTCTCGGCAAACCCGTTGTCCTTTTCCTCGCGCGCCATCGACTTGGCCATGGCGACCCGGTCGACCGCACGGCCGGCGGCTTGCGCGCGCTGCACGTCGCCGGCGATCAGTTTGAGTTTTGCGTCGGCGTAACTCGCGCCTGACTGATTGACGATGCTCACCCATGCGCCGACATCGAGCTTGCACGAGTTTGCGTTGCTGCCTTCGGCGTAAGTGACGTTGTAGTCGGCCCACCACGTGAGGCCGCTGGTCTGGTAGGAAACGCGCGAGCGGTGGGTGCCTGCCTGCTTCGCATTGACGTCCCACACGAGAGTAGGACGCGTGATGAGCCCGCCGGGCAGGCCCGGCAGCGTGATGCCTGCATTGTTCGGTAGCAATTGCAGCGTGCCGTCGTCGCGCTTCAGGATCATGCCGCCGGACGTCGACAGCAGAGTGCCGCTGAATGATTCCACGGCATTGCCGCGCACCTGGTCGACTTTGATCGTCTGGTCGATGTACTTCTGCAGCACCTTGTCCTGGGAGACGAGATCGAACTGGAAATTCTGCTCGACGACGCGGGTGCCTGCCGGGTCCGTCAGCGACTCGAACATGACGGTGGTGGGGTCGATGTACGCCGCGACGTCGCTGAATTTGATGTTGTTGCTGCCGCGCGTGAGGTTGATGTCGCGTTGCTGGCGTACGACGGCGTAACCGGGAATTGCGTGGCCGCGTCCGCCGTTACGATATAGCTCGGGCGACATCGCGCCGGGTTGGGCGCTGCTGTAAATCGTCAGCGCGTTGCCGCGGTTGTCATTTTCGCTGGCGGCCTGGGTGATGCCGACGCATATGGCGGCCGTCAGCGCGCACAGGCCGGTCAAGACGGGTTTGTTCATGAGTGGTCTCCGTTAGGTGAGCTAAGAGTGTCTGCTTCAGTGCGCTTAAACGGTGCGGCGGACGAAAAAGGGTTATGCGGGCGCCGGCACCGACAAAATAATGCAGGCCCGCCCGTATGCGGCAAAAAAGGCGTCGCGTATTGACACTGCGCGCCGGGCGGCAGCAGAGGTTGGCGCGGCCTTGATTTGCGCCGAAAATTCTTGATTTAAACTGTATAAATCTATAACCTAATCAACCCCATGCCTGCGATAAGCTGGCTGTGTTTATCAAATCCCATTTAACTTCTGACAGAGGTAATCATGAGTTCCGACGTAAGCGTCCCAAAGGATAAACTTTTTCAGAATTTCCGCACCGTAGTCGCTGATGCCGAAGAACTGCTGCGTGCCACCGCGAGCCAGGCCGGCGAGAAAGTTGCCGCCGCCCGCGAACGCATTCAGGACAGCCTGCACACGGCGAAAGTCAAACTGGCCGAAGCCGAAGACGTGATCGTCCAGCGCAGCAAGCAGGCGGCGCGCGTGACGGATGACTATGTGCATGAGAATCCGTGGCAGGCGGTCGGCGCCGCGGCGGGCGTCGGTCTAGTCGTCGGGTTGCTGATCGGCCGCCGCTAACTTCATATGGCCGGCGCAGATTCCACCGCCGGAGCCGCCCGCACGGGCGGATTGTTGCGTTCGGTCAAGCAGCGGATTGGCACGCTCGCGGCAACGGTGCAGACGCGCCTGCAACTGCTTGCGAATGACGTCCACGCGGAAAGCCTGCGGCTGGCGCAGAAGTTGTTGCTGGGCGCGGGTGCGCTTATTTTCCTGGTATGCGGCGTCCTGCCGCTGACATTTCTCGTGATCGTTCTGTTCTGGGGCAGCACCCGCGTGCTGGCAAGCGGCGGGTCCGCTCTCCTGTATTTCGCGATTGGTGCGGCGCTTGCGGTGACGGCCGCGCGCACGCGCAACTGCGGGCACCCGGTTGTTCGAAGCGAGCGTGGGTGAGTTGAAGAAAGACCGCGACAGACTGTCAGCGTGAAGCGCGGCGATTCAAACAGGGATCTCGTGCAAGAGCGTGCCCGGCATAGCGCATTGTGTGCGGAGCAACGCGATGATCTTGCCGCGGCTGTGCGGCAGTTGAACTGCCCGCTGAACGTAGCGGACAAGGGACTGGCAGGCGCACGCTACCTGCACGATCATGCGTGGTTGCTCGGCGTCGGGGCCGCCGCTATGGCGGTTACCCGCGGACGCGGCCCCTGGAAGCGGGCGCAGCGGGGGTGCATGGCGTGGCGCGCTTATCGCGCGTTCGGCAAGAGCGGCGCGAAGTCGCTGTGGTAAGCGCGTTCTGAGCAGCGGCGCATGGAAGATCAATCACGCATTGCGAAATTTCGCAGCGCCAGCGTAATAGCTTATCGCTCGATCCGCGATTTGACCGAGCGCGAAAAAAAACACTTGCTGAGCGAGATCTTACAGGTCAGGGGCCTGATGCCGCTATTGATGAAACCACGCAACAAGCAGTTGTGGACGCCCGAAGACAAGGACGAGCTGCGCGTGCACCTGCGGCGACTATCCAGTATCAGCCCGTACCTGATCGTGCTCGCGCTGCCGGGCTCGTTTCTGATGCTGCCGGCGCTGGCATGGTGGCTCGACCGGCGGCGCAACCGTCAGCAACCGGCCGCGCCGGCAAGTTAGCCGGGCTGACATCTGCCCAGTTGAACTCATATGAGCTCGTCAGACCGTAAAGTGATCGCACCGGAACTGAAGCTGTTAGGCAGCGGCAGCAAGTTCCAGACGCGGTTGCTTGCCATGCTGCAAGGCAGCCAGTTCTTTAGCGATTTCCCGCCGGCGGAAATCGAAACGTTGACCCAGTACGTGCAGGCCTACAGCGTCGTGCCCGGTACGGTGATATTCCGTGAAGGCGACCGCGGCGGTTTCATGTGCATGGTCATCGAAGGCAGCGCTGAAATTTTCAAGCAGGACAACAAATACAGCAGCAAGCGCATCGGCCAGATCGAGCCCGGCAAGACCATCGGCGAAATGGCACTGGTCGACGGCGAGCAGCGGTCCGCGACGTGCATCTGCCCGCAACAATCGACACTCGTCATGCTCACGCGCGAGCAGTTCGTGCGCATCATCCGCGAGCACCCGCCGCTCAGTGTCAACATCCTGCTGAAGATTGTGACCATGATGAGCCGGCGGCTGCGCCAGACC
>JBDSSV010000084.1:0-9880 GCA_039928535.1 Burkholderiales bacterium | reverse complement strand
GGCGATCGATGAACCCGCTCCATTCTTCCATCGACAACCGCGCCGTGCGCACGCGTGTGACGGCACGGATCGAATAGGGCATGGGAGTTTTCAGGCGCCAGGCGGCGTAGCTGGTGTCGATCTCGGTTTCGGCGGCGAAACGCAGAATCATTTCCTTGCCGGCCGGGCTCGAGACGACGCGTTTCAGGATGCCGTCAAGAATGAAGTACTGCTGCATCGAAGCGTCACCCTGGTTTTCGAGCAGCGCTCCTTTCGGATAGTCGGTGATGTCGAGTAACGGCTCGAGATCGGACCACTGCGCCGCGGTCAGCGCCTTCAGCACCAGGTTCTGGCGCAGCTGCAGGCGGATGAATCTGGCTTCTGGATGTTTGGCGAGGGCGGTCATCGGAGCGGGGTGCATGTCTGGCGAAAACGCCCGACCAAAAACGCCTGGCCTGAAACGCCTGGACGGCGCCAATTCACGTAGCGCCGAGTATACCAAAACGGGGTTTATTGACCGTGGTCAAGGCCGGTGCCGCGCGCACTGCCTATATTTGAAGCCCTTCAAAAAAGCGTCGTTCCAGGCCGCTTAAAAAATTTCTCGCATTAGGAGATTTCAATGGATACGGTTACCGAGAACAAAGGCGTCACGGCAGCGCAGGAAGTGACCGACGGCTTTCACCTGCTGATCGACGCCCTCAAGCTGAACGGCCTCGACACCATCTTCGGCCTGCCCGGGATTCCGATCACCGATCTGACGCGCAAGGCGCAGGCCGCAGGCTTGCGCGTGATCTCGTTCCGCCACGAGCAGAACGCCGGCAACGCGGCTGCTATCGCGGGTTTCATGACGCAAAAGCCTGGCATCTGCCTGACCGTGTCCGCCCCCGGCTTTCTCAACGGCCTGACCGCACTCGCCAACGCCACCACGAATTGCTTCCCGATGATCCTCATCAGCGGGTCCAGCGAGCGCGAGATCGTCGATCTGCAACAGGGTGACTACGAAGAGATGGATCAATTGGCGATCGCCAAACCGCTCGCCAAGGCCGCGTTTCGCGTGTTGCATGCCGAGGACATAGGCGTCGGCGTCGCGCGCGCCATTCGTGCCGCCGTGTCGGGCCGGCCCGGCGGGGTGTATCTCGATTTGCCGGCTAAACTGTTCGGGCAGTCCATGGACGCCGCCGCCGGCAAGAATTCGCTGATCAAAGTAGTCGATCCGGCGCCGCGCCAGATTCCGGCCCAGGACGCCGTGCAGCGCGCTGTCGCATTGCTCAAGGGTGCGAAAAAGCCGTTGATCGTGCTGGGGAAGGGCGCTGCCTATGCCCAGGCCGACGCGGACATCCGCGCGCTCGTCGAGAAGACCGGCATCCCTTATCTGTCCATGTCAATGGCCAAGGGCCTGTTGCCCGATACGCATGAGCAGTCCGCCGCTGCCGCACGTTCCTACGTGCTGCCCGAAGCCGACGTAGTGATGCTGATCGGCGCGCGCCTGAACTGGCTGCTCTCGCACGGCAAGGGCAAGACCTGGGGCGGCAAGGGCCACAAGGATTGGGGCGGTCAGAAATTCATCCAGATCGACATCTCGCCGCAGGAGGCGGACAGCAACGTGCGGATCGACGCCCCGCTGGTGGGCGATATCGGTTCCTGCGTGTCGGCGCTGCTCGCCGCGATTAACCCAAGTGCGGGCTCCCACTGGACCAAGCCGCCGGCGGAGTGGACCGGCGCCATCACCGAGCGCAAAAACAAGAACATCGCCAAGATGGCGGAGACGTTGGCCAAAGATCCGGTGCCGATGAATTTTCACAGCGCGCTGAACGTCGTGCGCGATATCGTCAAAGCCAATCCGGATGCGATGCTGGTCAACGAGGGCGCCAACGCGCTCGACTTCACGCGCAGCATCGTCGACATGTACAAGCCGCGCAAGCGCATCGACGTCGGCACCTGGGGCGTGATGGGCATCGGCATGGGCTTTGCCGTCGCCGCGGCGGTGGTCAGCAAAGGTCAGGTGATCGCGATTGAGGGCGACAGCGCCTTCGGCTTCTCCGGCATGGAAGTCGAGACGATCTGCCGCTACAACCTGCCGGTCTGCGTGGTGATCATGAACAACAACGGCGTCTACAAGGGGACCGACGTCAATCCGGCCGGCGGCCCCGACGTGGCGCCCACCGTGTTCGTCAAGGGCGCGCGCTACGACAAGCTGATGGAGGCTTTCGGCGGCGTGGGCGTGCACGCCACGACCCCGGCCGAGTTGCGCCGCGCAATGGAAGAAGCCGTCCGCTCGAAAAAGCCCACGCTCATCAATGCCGTCATCGACGAGACCGCCGGCACCGAAAGCGGCCGTATTACGAGCCTGAATCCGCAGAGCGCAAAAAAGAAATAGCGTTTGGAGCGGATGCGACAAGCGCGCCGCTCAAGCGGGCGTCCTGACGAACGGACGCAAGCGCCGCTCACGGTCCGCCGAAAGATCGCATCAAGGGGAAAATTATGGAAGCATTAAAAGGCGTAAGAATTCTCGACATGACCCACGTGCAGGCCGGGCCGACGTGCTCGCAGCTGCTGGCGTGGATGGGCGCGGACGTCATCAAGTTCGAGCCGCCCAACGGCGATGCAACGCGCGGCCAGCTGCGCGATGTGCCGAATGCCGACAGTCTTTATTTCACCATGCTCAATTGCAACAAGCGGTCAATCACGGTGAACATGAAGAATCCGGACGGCAAAAAGGTTTTCGTCGATCTGTTGATGAAGTGCGACATTGTGATGGAAAATTTCGGCCCCGGCGTGCTCGACCGTTTCGGTTTCACGTGGGAGAAAATCCACGAGATCAACCCGAAAATCGTGATGGGTTCGATCAAGGGTTTTGGCTCATCCGGCCCGTACGCCGAGTTCAAAGCCTACGAGAACGTCGCGCAGGCGATGGGCGGGGCGATGAGCACCACCGGCGTGCCCGACGGTCCGCCTTTCGTGACCGGGGCGCAGATCGGCGATTCGGGCACGGGCCTGCATCTCGGCATTGGCCTGCTCGCGGCGCTGCGCCAGGCAGAACGCACGGGGCGGGGCCAGTACGTCGAGGTGGCGATGATGGACGGCGTAATGAATCTGTGCCGGGTGAAATTTCGCGATCACCAGCGCCTGACGCGCGGCGACCTCACGGAATTCTCGGTGCCGACCTACAAGGATATGGGAGACGTGCCCCGCGCGGGCAACGACTCCGGCGGCGGTCAGCTCGGCAATGCCATCCACTGCAAACCGCACGGCGCCAATGACTGGTTGTACATCGTCGTGCAGGAGGCGGTGTGGGACGCGCTCGCCAAACGAATTGGCCCCGACGTCCATGTGCCCGATCTTGCCTCCGACGCGCGCTTTTCCACCATAGGCGAGCGGCGCAAGAATCAGCAGCTGATGTGGACGCTGATAAACAAGTTTGCCGAGCAGTTCACCAAGCGCGAACTGATGGCGATCCTCAACCCGCTCGACGTGCCCTGCGGTCCCATCATGAGCACCGAGGACCTCGCGACCGACGAGCACGTGCGCGGGCGCGACATGTACGTGGAGCTCGACCATCCGCAGCGCGGTAAGTGGTTCAACGTCGGCATGCCGATCAAGCTCTCGGCGTCGCCGGCGATAATAGTGCGCTCGCCGACACTCGGTGAGCACACCGATGAGGTTTTGAAAGAAGTGCTCGGCTGGGACGAGGCGCAGATCGCGGCTAAAAAACAGGCGGGCGCGTTCTCCATGCCGCCCAAGACCAAGTAACGGAGGCGCAATGAAAATCGCAATTATTGGCCAACAGGATTTTGGAAAAGCGGTACTCGAAGCATTTCTCGGCCGTGGCGACAAAGTGGCTGCCGTGTTCTGCGCTCCCGAAAAGGAGGGCGCGCGCCCGGACGCATTGCGCGCGGCGGCGCAGGAAAAGGGCATCAAAGTTCATCAGTTCAAGTCCCTGCGCGCACCGGAAGCGATCGAGGCGATGAAAGCAGCCGAGGCGGATATCGGCATCATGGCGTTCGTGTTGCAATTTGCGCCGCAGGAACTCGTCACCATTCCGCGCCACGGCACCATTCAGTACCATCCTTCGCTGCTGCCGAAGTTTCGCGGCCCGAGTTCGATCAACTGGCCAATCATCAAAGGCGAAACCGAGACCGGCGTGAGCATTTTTCGTCCGTCCGATGGGCTCGATGAGGGCGCGGTTGTCCTACAAAAGAAAACACCGATTAGCGGCGAAGACACTTTGGGAACGGTTTATTTCGACCGTCTGTTTCCCCTCGGTGTGCGCGCGATGGTGGAGGCGGCGGATCTCGTGGCCGCCGGTCGACACGAGGAAATCGTGCAGGACGAGTCGCAGGCGAGCTACGAAGGCTGGTGCAGGACGGCGGAGGCCAAAATAGACTGGGCCAAGCCCATTGACCACGTGTTCAATTTGATTCGGGGCTGCAATCCGGCGCCGGGCGCGTGGACGACGCACAGCGGCAAAAAGTTGCAAATATTTGACGCGCGCAAGGTTATTTTCCGGCGGTTTGCGGACGTGTCCGGCAAAATTGGCGAAGTCACCGACGTCACTGCGCAGAGTTTCAAAGTGACGGCACAAGGCGGCGTCATCGAGGTGCTAAAAGCGCGTTTCGAAGATGGCAAAAAGCTGGCGGGCGGTGAGGTTGCGCAGACGGGCGGGTTAACGGCAGGCAGTCTGCTTGGTATCTGACTTCGCGCGAAATAAGTGAGCTAAAAAACCGCCGGCAGGCGGTTTTTTAATGCCACATATGCACCTTGGATGCGGTTTTTGCGAGGGCTTACTTACAACCCATTGGCCTAGTTGCATCGGGCCGGTACACGCATTGCTTGCATAACGGCGCGCATGGCAAGCAAAATGCAGGGTATCGTAGACGCAACGCCCGCTTTGCATGCCAGCGTTTCTAGCGTACATATGAAAAAAATCATATACTTGTCGGTAAATACAGTAAAATAATTCAGTCCCCCGCGTTAAGTATTAGAATAAAAATATAAATAACAGGCACAGGGATGAAGAATTTAACGTTCTGGAAGTCGGACTGGTTTCTCGGATTGGCCGTGGTTCTCGCGATTGTGCTCTTCAATCGCGTAAGCGACCTTATCCCCAGCCTTGAGCGTAAAGCGTATGACCTTGGCGTCATCGCGACCTCTCGGACGCCATCCGACAAGATCGCGGTCATTGCGATAGACGCGGAAAGCCTGGACAAGATCGGTCGCTGGCCGTGGTCGCGCGATGTATTGGCCAAAATGACGGATACGCTCGCTGCGGCGAAAGTGAAGGTCATTGCCTATACCGTTCTTTTTGCCGAGCCGCAAGTCGATCCCGGCTACATTTATATAAGCAAGCTTCTGGACCTGGCCGGAAAAAACGGGACATCCGCAGACGCAACCCCAACGGGGGGGGGCGCGCCTGCGATTAGTTCAACGGCACAGTTTATTTCATTACTGAAAGAGGCCGACGAGGCATTGAACGTTGACCGTAAACTTGGCGATAGTTTCGGGCGCGCCGGCAACGTGGTGCCGATGATGCTATTCGAAATCGGTGAACCACTCGGTAAACCGGACAAGACGATGCCCGACTATGTCCTAAAGAACGCTTTGCCCGGAGTGCCGCAAAACGCCGAAGAATCGGTTCTGCTTACGAAGCGGGCCGATTATCCAATTGAGATCATCGGCAAATCTGCGGCGGGCCTGGGCCATCTGAATGCTACACCCGATGTCGATGGCGGTACTCGTACTGAACCATTGGTGCTGATGAACTACGACAAGACGTTTCCGTCGCTGTCGATGATGATCGCAGCAAAAAGCCTTAACCTTACGCTGGACGACATCAAGATTCAGCCGGGCCAAAAAGTAACGCTTGGCAAATTGAACATTACTACCGATTCGCTCACTCGAATGTACACGTATTTCTACAAGGATCGGGACGGCCGCCCCGCGTTCACCGTCGATTCGTTTTACGACGTGATGAGCGGCAAGATTCCGGTGAGTAAATACGTAAACAAGATCGTACTAATCGGCCCCACTGCGGCGGGTCTGGGTAGCGCGACCGTCACACCGGTTTCGGCGGTGATGCCCCCCGTGCTGGTGCTTGCCCACTCGGTATCTTCGATACTCTCCGAACACTTTTTCGTTACACCCTCTTGGGCCTATTGGGTCGAACTGCTAGTTTTCCTGTTAATTGCGGCATATCTGATCGGACTGCTTCCTCGCCTCAAGGCAACCCAGGCGCTCATAATTTCGGGCGCAATCTTCGTCATTTTGCTGGTCGCGCATTACATCTTGATGACGACGAGCGCCATATGGCTCCAACTCATGCTATCTGCCACTCTGCTGCTGGTTGGACATCTGGCGCTTGTGTCTAAACACTTTATCGTCACTGAAAGCGGCAAGGCGCGCTCGGATGTCGACCTCGCGCAAAGCCACCGCATGCTGGGTCTCGGCTATCAGGGGCAGGGGCAGCTCGATACCGCGTTCGATTATTTCCGCAAGCTGCCGCCGGATGATTCGGTGCTCGACCTTATCTACAACCTTGCGCTCGATTACGAGCGCAAGCGCCAGTTCAACAAGGCGGAAAACGCGTTCAAGTACATCGCCGAGAAAAATCCGAAGTTCAAAGACATCGCAGACCGCGTGGGACGTGCCAAGGCGATGTCCGAAACAGTCATACTCGGCAGCACTGGCGGTCATCCGGGCGGCACGGTGATTTTGCCCGGCGGCGGCGTCGAAAAGCCGATGCTCGGCCGCTACCAGGTCGAGAAGGAACTCGGCAAAGGCGCCATGGGCGTGGTCTATCTCGGCAAAGACCCCAAGATCGGTCGCGTGGTTGCCATCAAGACGATGGCATTGTCGCAGGAGTTCGACGCCGACGAGTTGCAGGACGTCAAAGACAGGTTCTTCCGCGAAGCCGAAACCGCGGGTCGTTTGAACCATCCGCACATCGTGACGATATTCGATGCCGGCGAGGAACACGATCTCGCTTACATAGCGATGGAGTTTCTGAAGGGCAAGGATCTCGCCCCGTTCATCAAGCCGGACAATTTGCTGCCTTTACCCAAGGTCATGAGCATCGTCGCGCGAGTGGCCGAGGCCCTGTCCTACGCGCACACCAACAACGTCGTGCACCGTGACATCAAGCCCGCCAACATCATGTATGAGCTGGAGAGCGACACGGTGAAGGTGACGGACTTCGGTATCGCGCGGATCACCGATTCGTCCAAGACCAAGACCGGCATGGTGCTGGGCACGCCGAGCTACATGTCGCCGGAGCAGTTGTCGGGCAAGAAAATCCAGGGTAGCTCCGATCTTTTCTCGCTGGGCGTTACGCTCTACCAAATGAGCTGCGGTTACCTGCCATTCCAGGGGGATTCGATGGCGCAGTTGATGTTCAAGATCGCCAACGAGCCGCATGTCGATATCCTTACGCGCAACCCGACCCTGCCGGGCTGCCTGGTCGACATCGTCAACAAGGCGCTGTCGAAACAACCCGAAGAGCGTTTTCAAACGGGCGATGAACTCGCGCAGGCGATCCGTGCATGCATGGCCAGTGACGACGACGCTGTGGTGAAGTCCGACGTCGTGGATATCGGAATATAACGATTATGATAGTTAATCTCGGCACCGCCCTCGAAGTTGTGACCGCCACCGACCCCGGCATGGTGCGCTCGCATAATGAAGACAGCATAGGTACCGACGCGGATATCGGCCTTGCGGTGCTCGCCGACGGCATGGGCGGCTACAACGCGGGTGAAGTGGCAAGCGGCATCGCGGTGGCAATGCTGACGACCGAAATGAAGAAGGCTTTCGAAGGCAACGAACCGCACACGCTCGATGGCAGCGGTGAATCGCTCGCCGAGAAATTCGTGCGCGAGAACTCGGCCAAAGCGAATGCCGCCATCTACCAGACTGCGAAAAGCCAGCCACAGTATTCAGGCATGGGCACCACGCTGGTGGTCGCGCTGTTCTTCGACAATCGCATGACGGTCGGTCATATCGGCGACTCGCGTCTGTACCGACTGCGCAAAGAGAGCTTCGATCAGGTCACTCGCGATCATTCCCTGCTGCAGGAGCAAATCGACAGCGGCATGATCACGAAAGAGCAGGCGCGCTACTCGCAGAACAAGAATCTCGTCACCCGCGCGGTGGGTATCGACCCGGAAGTCGAAACCGAGATTCACACTTATAATGTCGAAGTCGGCGACATTTACCTGTTGTGCTCGGATGGCTTAAGCGACATGGTGCAGGATGAGGACATTCATTCGACAGTAAGCACGCTGCAAGCGAACCTGCCGCTGGCGGCAAAACAGCTCGTGCAGCTGGCCAACGACAGCGGCGGACGCGACAATATTTCCGTAATTCTGGTGCGGGTGATGGACGATTTTGCGGTGCCCACGGGATGGTTTGCCAAATTCAAGGCTTGGTTTAGATAATAAGGTTACAGGGATACTGCCATGGCGAAGTTGATCATGAGTTTGGATAACGCGGTGATTCGGGAGGTTCCGCTCGACAAGGAACGCTTCACTATCGGCCGAAAAGCGCACAATGACATCCAGATCGATAATCTGGCAGTCAGCGGCGAGCACGCGTTGATCGTAACGATTCTTAACGATTCTTTCCTCGAGGACCTGGGGAGCACCAACGGTACGCTGGTGAACGGCAACCCCGTAAAAAAGCACATTCTGCAAACCAACGACGTCGTCGAAATCGGCAAATACAAACTCAAGTTCGTGAGCGAAGTGCCAGCCGGTGCTGCCTCGGTCGCGGATTTCGAGAAGACGATGGTCCTGCGCGCCCCGATGGGCAAGATGAATCCACCGGGCCCAGGCGGCGGCGCGTTCGGCGATACCCAGATCAGTCCTACGGCAACGCATACGACGACCCAGAGTAAACCGCCGCAGCCCGCGCCCACCGCCGCCAAGCAGCCTGATAAGCTCGCGGCGATCCAGATCCTCACTGGTCCCTCGGCGGGCAAAGAGCTCGAGTTGACGAAGAATCTGACGACGCTCGGCAAGCCCGGGGTACAGGTCGCAGTAATCACCCGTCGACCGCATGGCTACTTCATCACGCACGTCGAGGGCGTGACTTTTCCGGTCATCAACGGCAAGCCGCTCGATGCGCAGGCCCAACAACTCAACGACCATGATGTGGTCGAGCTTGCGGGCGTAAAAATGGAGTTTTTTTTCAAGAACAGCTAGGCTGCGTCGCCCGGCAGGGCGCAGCCGGCCACACTCCCATCCACGACTTTATCCGCGCACTCACCCCATGAGCCGATCGCTGGCGTCATTCGGCTTCCCCGCCGCCGCGGCAAAATGGGCGCACGACGTAAAAACCTGTTATTTCCAGGGCATTGTCCCCGTGCCTGGCACAGGCCTTGCTGGACTGAAACACCGCCGAGTTTATGACGTCTGCATAGGGGCGGCGGGAGGGGGGGCGGTTTGAAGAAACACCTGGTTCGTATCGGTCTGGGCCTCGCGCTTTTATTGGCGTTTCTCGGCCACGCGGCTAAGCAATACCGCTTGCCTCTAGTTGATCGTCTCGAGGCCATCGTTTACGACACGCGGCTCACGCTCACGATGCCGCGCACCGTCGATCCGCGCATCGTCATTCTCGATATCGATGAAAAAAGCCTCGCCGAGAAGGAAAAGGGCGGCGAGGGCCGCTGGCCGTGGCCGCGCGACCGGCTGGCGGTGCTGCTGGACAAGCTGTTCGACCACTACGGAATCGCGATTGTCGGCTTCGACATGGTTTTTGCGGAGCGCGACGAGAGCTCCGGGCTCAAGGTCCTGCAGCAGCTGGCACAAAAAGAGCTGAAAGACGTCGCCGGTTTTCAGTCCACGCTGAAACAGCTCCAGCCGCAACTCGACTATGACCAGATCTTCGCCGACCACATGCGCAATCGCGC
>JBDSSV010000083.1:0-3716 GCA_039928535.1 Burkholderiales bacterium | reverse complement strand
ATGAGTAATGCAAATGGCGTACCTACGCCGGCGCCACGCGAAAAAAAAACGAAATCCAGCGCGCATCGCTGCATTGACGCGGTTTTTTTCTGGAAATGGGATGTAATTTCGCGGCGGCGCCGTCTTTCTTGACCGCTTGCAAGCTGCGGACTGCGGGGCCCCCGCTGCACTTGCAATAGTTACTACCCAACGACAGTAAAACTTACGCTCTACGACCGTCAGGCATCTCCGCGCAACAGCGTTTCGAGTTCTGCGACCCCATTTATTTTGTCTATGCAATGGTCGAACCCGGCGCGTTCGGCTCCGCGCAACGTTGTGGCGTCCAGCGTCGTGCCGCTGACCAGCACGAGCTTCATGGCATGCCCGGGAAACATGGTGCGCAACTGCCGCGCCACTTCGTATCCATTCATGCGCGGCATATGCATGTCCAGCAACACGAACTCCGGTTTCCAGCTCTGCGCCACCGCCAATGCCTCTATTCCATCCACAGCAGTTTTTACGTTGTGTCCCGATTCCACAAGCACGCTGCGTAGAGAAGTCAAAAACGCCGCATTGTCGTCGACGATCAGAATATCGCGGCATATCGTTGCAGACGCGGTAGCGGGAGTCGAGGTCCTGGTGTTTGCGGCGGGGCTCGTGCCGGCGCCATGGGCGGCGTAATCCGCCGCTACATTAAGCAGACGCACGATTTCGTTGACCTGCCGGTCGATGATATCGGTCACCTTGCCGAGATCGGCATCGCCGTTGCCACGCAACCGCAGTAGTTGCACGGCATTGCGCACTGGCGCAACTGCATTGCGCAGATCGTGCACGAGCGTGCGCGAGAAAATAGCCGGCTCGCCCGCCGCAACTGCGCCGTCGCAGCCGGTATCCGCGCCCTCAAGCCGCGCGTGCGCTCGTGAGTCCGGTGGATGAGTAGCGTCGTTCGTCATCTGTGAACAGCCGTTTCTGGTGTTTGGAAGATTTATACCACGCCGGATTGCGTGACGACGCGCCGCGATGCGCAATTCACGGCGTTTGCACGTCTCGCAGCACCTGTTCGATCGCTTCGAGCTCGACCGGCTTGACCAGGTGATGGACGAAACCGGCTTCGCGTGCGCGGCGCCGGTCGTCGTCCTGGCCCCAGCCGGTGACGGCGATCAGAGCGGTATTCTTCGTCGCCGGCGCAGCATGCAGGCGGCGCGCAAGCTCGTAGCCGTTCAATCCCGGCAGCCCGATGTCGAGGAAAGCCACATCCGGGCGAAACTTGGCGGCGGCCTCGAGCGCGGCAAGGCCGTCATGAGCGACGCGCACGTCGTGGCCCAGCGCCTGCAGCAACATCGCTAGACTTTCCACAAAATCAATATTGTCGTCGGCAAGTAAGATCCGCCGTTTTGCGACCGGAGCTCCTTCCTCCACGGCGCCGTCGGGCGCCACCGGCGTTGCCGCAAGCTGCATAACCG
The DNA here is from genome assembly GCA_039928535.1 of Burkholderiales bacterium. GTDB lineage: Bacteria > Pseudomonadota > Gammaproteobacteria > Burkholderiales > SG8-41 > PALSA-1004. Next base: position 2,274 of record JBDSSV010000083.1, on the reverse strand, counting down.
ACGGCAACCGGATTATGAACTGGCTGCCGCGGCCGAGTCCGTCGCTGCGCGCGACGATGGTTCCACCATGCATTTCGACCAGATGCTTGACCAGGCTGAGCCCGACGCCGAGGCCGGCCTGCGCTCTTTCCAGCGAACGATCGGCCTGTGCGAACATATCGAATACTACCGTCAGCATTTTGGGATTGATGCCAATTCCGCTGTCCGTCACCGTGACGACGAGGTCGCCGTCTTTTACTTCCGCCGCGAAGGTGATTGCTCCGCCTGGATCCGTGAACTTGGCAGCATTGTTGAGCAGATTCATGAACACCTGCGCCAGACGCGTGAGATCGGCGAGCAAAGTCACCCGTCCCGCCGGCAGTTTCACGTCGAGCCGATGCTGGCGCGCCTCCATCAGCGGCGCGGCCGCCTCGACCGCGCTGTTGACGATGTCGTGCAATTCGACCGGCTCTTTTTTGAGTACCATCTTGCCGGTCGTGATGCGCGATATATCCAGCAGGTCGTTGACTAGACGCACGAGCTGGCGCAGCTGGCGCTCCATCAGGTCACGGGCGGCGTTCAGCTTGGCAGGGTCGCCGATCGACCCACGCAGTATCTCAAGCGCATTGCCCAGCGGCGCGAGCGGATTGCGCAGCTCGTGCGCGAGCGTCGCCAAAAATTCATCCTTGCGCTGGTCCGCCGCGAGCAGGGCCTTCTCCGCCTCGCGCCGTTCTGACATCTCCTGCTGCAGCGCCCGGTTCGATTCCTCGAGCGCCTGCGCGCGCAGCCCGATTTCTGCCAGCATGTCGTTGAAGGCGTCGACGAGGTAGCCGATTTCGTCATCGGTGGTCTTGCGCGCGCGCAGCGAGAAATCGCGCCGCGTGACGACCTGGCTGGCGACTTCCGCGATCTCGAGTATCGGCTTGGAAATGATCGCCTGCAGCCACGCCGTCATCAGCAGCGCGCCCAGCATACTGATCGCCATGACGGCGACCAGAATTGACAGGTAGCTCTTCAGCCGGTCCATGAGCTCATAGCGCGCGCTCATGTATACGGTGCCGAGCAGCTCGTTGTTGTCCTCGATCGTCTGGTAGACCAGGATTTGATCGCCGTCGATCTGGTAACCACCGGCCTGCGGATGTTGCGGAACTTTTATGCCTGCTGCGTTTGCCCGCGTGTAGTCCGCGAAAAGCGCCCCTTTCGCGGTGTAGATTGCCGCCGCCGTAATGCCCGGCGCAACATTCAGCAAGGACAGGTTTTCGCGCGCCGCTTTCGGATCATCGAATGCGAGCGCGGGCGCGCTGGCGCGGCCGAGCAGGTCCGCCTGCGACATCAATTCGTTGACGCGCGTCTCATGGTAGGTGCGCAGCTCGTATGTGATCATGGTGGCGCTGGCGAGCAACAATGCGACCAGCGTCGTCGCCAGCACCATCAGCATCAGCTTGTTGCGCACTGAAGTCTTGGCGGTCCGCACCAGACTGTTGTGCATGACTTGCTGGTTCGCGCTCATGGCGCTGCCGCCTTGCGCACGCTCTGGGCTACCGACAGCAGCCGCGAACTGAGCTTGAGGCCGCGCTTCTCGGCTTCGTCAACGGCAATCTCGAACTTGACGCGCTGCTGGACGAGGACAAAATTGATCATGCTGGCGTGGTTCAGCGCGCCCGGCGCATCGGTAACTATCAGGACCGGCCTGGCCTGCACCAGCTTTGCCACTTGCGGCAGCCGGGCAAGCTCCGCACGGCCCACGAACACTACGTTCGCGTCGGCGAGGGACTGCGCGCCTGACGCTTTTTTGATGACCAGCGGGCGGCCGTCCACAGTGCGGCCCGCCGCCAGCGCGGCAAGTTCGGCGGCGATTTCATCGTCGCCGACGACGGCGATGTTGACCGGCGCGTCCGCGCGCGCAAACGTTCCGGCGGGCCATTCGACGTAACCGGGAAATTTGAAAATAAACGCGGCCTTGACGCGCCGCTCGAGCGCGGTGGCATCGTCCTGCGCCTGCGCAGGAAGCTGCGACGATGCAAGCAGCAATGCCGAAAACAGCGCGCACGCCCGTGCCACGCCGCCGCGCCGTGCGCGTTGCAGTTCCATCATTTCTGATGCCACAACACTTTTAGGAATACGCCTCGTTCGAACTCGGGTCGCCCGCCCGCTACACCCCATTCCGGGTGCCGCGGATCGAACAGGTTCTGTGCGACCAGCGAAATCTCCAGATCGCGGCGCGCTTTCCACCCCAGCCGCGCATCGAATCCCGTGTAACCCGGCACGGCCGGGTTCGGCAGCTGGCCCACGTGC
>JBDSSV010000082.1:0-5404 GCA_039928535.1 Burkholderiales bacterium | reverse complement strand
GCACGCACGCTGCGTGAGTTGAAAGATGCGGGAATCTGGATAGTCGGTGCCGACGAAAAAGGCCCGACCGGACTGTACAAATCCCGGCTGAAAGGTCCGTTAGCGTGGGTATTTGGCGCGGAGGGCGAGGGCATGCGGCGTCTGACGCGCGAGCATTGTGACGAGCTCGTGCACATTCCCATGTCCGGAACGGTGGAAAGCCTGAATATTTCGGTCGCCAGCGGGGTTTGTCTGGGTGAAACGTATCGTCAACGCTTGTTGCCGGCGCAGGAATCGCCTTAAGCACAGGTCCTCGCAGTCACGGCTAATCCTAAAGTATTACGCAGGCCAATTGGGTTACGAACCACACAAATGATTTTCGCATGATGAATGTCGCGCAGGGTTTCTTCAAACGGTTCAAAAGCAAAGGAAGCGCCGAAGAGTTCAAGGTCTTCGATAATCGCCAGCTCATCCCGATTGGCGCCCGAAGGCGGAACAGGCGATACGCCGGGTCGCCGATTCCTGGCGCAGCGCCGGGCTGGTCTTCCCGCTTGACGAAATCCTGGAATGCTGGTGATGTGCTATTGCCGATCGCGCCCGCTATGACCAGCGCATTCTGCGGGCGACGTGACTGATAGTCATCCGGTTTCGGATTTGAGGAAAGCTGCGATCCGGCTCACGCATTCGCTCACCGCCAGCTTGCTGGTGTCGAGCTCGAACTCAGGTCGTTGCGGCGCCTCATAGGGATCGTCTACGCCGGTCAAGTGCAGGAGTTTGCCGGCGCGGGCGCGCGCGTAAAGACCCTTGGGGTCGCGTTGCTCGCATGTCGCGAGCGGTGTCGACAGATAGATCTCGACGAAGCGGCCCCGGGCCGATGCCCTGTAGCGCATTTCCGCGCGGTCGGCCGCGTAAGGCGCAATCAGCGCGCAGATCACCACCGCGCCATAGCGGGACAGTTCGGCCGCGATAAACGAATGGCGCAGTACGTTCAGTCGCCTGTGTTCTCGCGAATAGCCGAGTTCGCTCGACAGCAACTGGCGAACTTCATCGCCGTCCAGCAGCGTGACTTCGCGCACCTCGTGCTGTTGAATTTCAAGCATCAGCGCGCGGGCGAGCGTCGTTTTCCCGGCGCCCGGCAAACCAGTCACCAGAATGACCATTCCTTTCATAGCGTGCTAAACAATCGGTATGTTGCGGCGGTTAAATTGACTCGTGCAATGATTATAATCAACTATTCGCGGTGCGATGCGTGCGGGGTTCGCTAATGTCATTGACATGGAGGTTTCGCAGTGCAGTGCCGTCAGTCGAGTGGCCGGCGGTACCCGGGCCCGCGGCTGCCGCCGCACTCGCATTGCAGTTCCAGCTCGAGCAAAACGCAATGGTGGCCAGACGCCGAACTGGAGCGCCAGCAGTTTCGGCAACTCGACCTGGTGTTGAAATACGCCTAAGACACGTTGCGGTCTGGCGCAGACAAATCAAGGCGGCGGGTTATTCTCTCCAACGACAAGGGATATGCAGCGAGCGTTGAAGTTTATACGCCGGACCTCGGCACGGAATTCGGCTGGAAAGATGTCAAAGATGCGCTTGCTCGGTTTTTACGACGTGGGCACGACTGGCCGCAACAGCATTCAGCCTGGAGAATCGTCGGGGCAGTCCGGCGGCAGCGTCGGGTTTGGTTTACGCATGACCTACGGCAAGCATTTCAATGTGCGCCTGGACTTCGCGCAAGTCGTCGATCCCGCCGGTAACCAGGCCCGCGGCGACCAGATGCTTCAGGGCAGCATCGCGGTTCCTTTTTAGACCTGAAGTATCCAAGTCCGTAGTCTGCTGCGCGGCTAGGTCTGCGGCGATGAGTGTGCGGCCTCACATTGCTATCCCGCTGAAACTTCTGTAGTATTCGCGCCTCGGTCGACGCCCGAAGGCGTTTGTGACCTTAATCCTTGCCTCACCGGACACGCATACCGGGCGGCTTAAATCTACAGGGAGACTTAATCAATGCGACATTACGAAATCGTTTTTATCGTACATCCGGACCAGAGCGAGCAGGTCCCGGGAATGGTCGAGCGCTACCGCTCGACGGTGACCGCCAAAGGCGGCAAGATACATCGCCTAGAAGACTGGGGCCGCCGCCAGATGGCCTATCCAATCCAGAAGATGCACAAAGCGCATTACGTGCTCATGAACATCGAGTGCAACAACGAGACACTCGAAGAGCTCGAGCATGCGTTCAAATTCAACGATGCGGTACTGCGCCATCTCACCGTCAGAATGGCGGAAGCGTCGACTGCGCCGTCGCCGATGATGAAAGAGGAAAAATCGCGATCGCTGACGCAGGGTTCGGGTGACGCAAAACCGGCTGTTGCTGCGCCCGCACCCGCACCCGCACCCGCGCCCGCGTCCGCGCCGGCACCTGCACCTGCGGCGGCCTCCACTACGGTATAGGTACAGCGACGAAGGTGATGCGCAACGAGGTCGTCATTGACGGCCGGCTGCTTAAACGAGGCACGTTGCGCCACACCCCCGCCGGCATACCCGCGCTCAACCTGCTGATCGGCCACACGTCGATGCAAGCGGAGGCGGGCGGGCAGCGCGAGGCGAAATGCGAAGTGGAAGCGGTGGTAGTCGGTGAACTGGCGGTCAGGCTCAGCACGTTAAAACTTAATCAGCCGCTGCGGATCGGCGGTTTTCTCACCCGGCACAGCGCGAGCGATCGCAGGCTGGTGCTGCAGGTGGTGAAAGCCAAAGCGATCGGCGGCGGCACCGAATAGAACAGGTACAAGGAGATCAGCATGGCAATGGGACGCGGCAAGGGCAAAGGCAAGAACGACAAGAAGGACAAGGACAAGAAGCGCGGCGCGAAGAACCTCTTCCGGCGCAAGAAATTCTGCCGCTTCACGGTCGAGAAGATCAAACAGATCGATTATAAGGACGTCGATCTTCTGAAGGATTTCATCAACGAAAACGGCAAGATCATTCCGGCGCGCATCACCGGCACCAAGGCGCGCTACCAGCGCCAGCTCGGCGATGCGATCATGCGCGCGCGTTTCCTCGCGCTGCTGCCATATACCGATCTGCACTAAAGGACTGCCATGCAAATCATACTGCTCGAAAAAGTGCTCAATCTCGGCCAGCTGGGCGAAGTCGTCAAAGTCAAAGACGGTTATGCGCGCAATTACCTGATCCCGCACGGCAAAGCCAAGCGCGCGACCAAGGCCAGCCTCGAAGAATTCGAGAAGCGCCGCGCTGAGCTCGAAAAAGCGCAGGACGAAGCGCTGACGGCCGCGCAGGAACGCGCCGCCAAGCTCGACGGCCTGATGGTGCAGATCACGCAGAAGGCCGGCGTCGACGGGAAGTTGTTCGGCTCGGTCACGAATTCTGATATCGCCGACGCGCTCAAAGCACAGGGTTTCGACGTGCCGAAAGCGGCCATCCGCATGCCAGCGGGCCCGATCAAGCAGGTCGGCGATACGCAACTCAACGTCGCGCTGCATACCGACGTGGTGGTCACGGTCACCGTGTCCGTGCTCGGCGAGGCGGCATAAGACAGACGTTACGCCATAAATTCAACGGTATTTATCGATGTGAAAAAAGGGCTGGCGACAGCCCTTTTTTTATGCGGCAGCCTCTGGTAAATTGCAGCGTGCAAGTTGCACTCCGCGCCGTCGACCGCCTGAATTTTCCCCGCGCAATAACTGAAAGTTGTAACCATGGCACAGGCCGTCACTCCCATCAATCGTGATCCGCAGGTCGAAGCGCTCAAGCTGCCGCCGTATTCGGTCGAGGCCGAGCAATCGGTGCTGGGCGGCCTGCTGCTCGACAACACGGCGTGGGAAAAGATTGCCGATTTGCTCACGGACGCGGATTTTTATCGCGCGGACCATCGCCAGATTTTTCGTCACATCTCGATGCTGGTCGAGGACAACAAACCGGCGGATGCGCTGACCGTGGCGGAGAGTCTCGAGCGCAGTGCCAAGCTCGAAGAAGTCGGCGGCCAGGCTTATCTCGGTTCGCTCGCGGTCAATACGCCAAGCGCTGCAAACATACGTCGCTACGCGGAGATCGTGCGCGAGCGCGCGATCATGCGCCGGCTCGCCGAGGTCGGCACCGGCATTACCGATTCCGTGTTTAATCCGCTCGGCCGCTCGGCCAAGGACCTGCTCGATATCGCGGAAAAGGAAGTGTTCGCGATCGCGGAGGCAGGCGCGCGCGGTCGCCAGGGATTCACCGATATTCAGCCGCTGTTGACGAAAGTCGTCGAGCGCATTGACACGCTCTATAAGCGCGACAATCCGAGCGACGTTACCGGCATCGCGACCGGGTTTACGGACCTCGACCGCATGACCTCGGGCCTGCAGCCGGGCGACCTCGTGATCATCGCCGGCCGGCCGAGCATGGGCAAAACGGCGCTCGCGCTCAACATTGCGGAACATGTCGCGTTGTCGGTTGGCATGCCGGCCGCGATATTCAGCATGGAGATGAGCGGTCCACAGCTCGTGATGCGCATGCTGGGCTCGCTCGGCCGCCTCGACCAGCACAAGATGCGCACTGGCGCGCTGAATGACGACGACTGGCAGAAACTGACGACGTCGGTCGGCAAGCTCAACGAAGCGCCGATATTCATCGACGAAAGCGGCATGCTGAATCCGACCGAACTGCGCGGCCGCGCGCGCCGCCTGCATCGCCAGCAGGGCGGCCCGGGACTTGGCCTGATCGTGATCGATTATCTGCAGCTGATGGAAACCGGCAACAGCATGGAGAACCGCGCCACCGAGGTCGCGGAAATTTCGCGTGCGCTCAAGGCAGTGGCCAAGGAGCTCAACGTGCCCGTCGTTGCGTTGTCGCAGTTAAACCGCGGCTTGGAGCAGCGCCCGAACAAGCGTCCGGTCATGTCCGATCTGCGTGAATCGGGCGCCATCGAGCAGGACGCGGATCTGATCCTGTTCATCTATCGCGACGAAGTTTACAACCAGGATTCGCCCGACAAGGGCACGGCGGAAATCATCATCGGCAAGCAGCGTAATGGACCTATCGGCACCGTGAAGCTGACATTCCTTGGCCAGTACACGCGGTTCGAGAATTTCGCGTCGCCCGGCAGGTATTAGCGGTCAGCCTTCAGCCGTCAGCTTGCAGCACAGTTTTCGTATTGCTTTTAACTGACGACTGACTGCTGACGACGGCTTTTCTACAGCACTTCCGCTGCGTGGTCCGCGAGACGCGAGCGTTCGCCTCGCTGCAGCGTGATATGCCCGCTGTGCGGCCAGCCTTTGAAGCGGTCCACCACGTAGGTCAGGCCTGAGCTGCCTTCGGTCAGATACGGCGTGTCGATCTGCGAAATATTGCCGAGCACGACGACCTTGGTGCCGGGTCCGGCGCGCGTGATCAGCGTCTTCATCTGTTTGGGCGTGAGGTTCTGCGCTTCGTCGAT
>JBDSSV010000081.1:0-5685 GCA_039928535.1 Burkholderiales bacterium | reverse complement strand
GGGCTCTTCAGCACGGCGGGACTTTCCAGATCGTAAGTCGCGATCGATATCATCGGATCGTCCGCGCCGAGCCAGCGCTGTGCGTTGATGAAACCTTTGACGCGCAGGCGCTCAGGCACGTGCTCGGTGTCGTACCATGCGTTGAATTCGTCAGTGCCGACCGGCGTGTAATTCATGCCCGCAACGAGCAGCCCCATCGGTTCAGCCATTGTTTCCCTCACTCAAACAGAAAAGCATTTTGGAACCGCCGATGAACGCCGATGAACGCAGATAAAAACAAAAAGCTCCACGCTAAAGGGGATTTAAGAAATTGATTGTATCGGCGTTAATCTGCGTTCATCGGCGGTTACAATGTTTTCAGCTTGAACGGAACTAGTCAACCTTGATGCCCGCCGCTTTGACGACCGGCGCCCACTTCTGGATATCGCTGTGGATTTTCTCGGCGGCTTTCTCCGGCGTGCCGCCGACCGGCTCGAAGCCGTTGTCGATCATCCGCTGCTTCATCTCGGGCGTGCCGATAATCTTGTTGAGGTCCGTGTTGAGCAGCGTAATAATCTCCTTCGGCGTTCCCGCCGGGGCCAGTATCGCGTTCCACGACGTCACTTCGTAGCCGGGCACGCCGCTCTCGGCGATCGTCGGCAGGTCGGGCAACGCGAGCGCGTGCTTGGCGCTCGTTACGGCAATCGCGCGGACCTTGCCGGCCTTAATCTGCGAAACGACCGTCGCCGGTTCGCCGAAAATCATGCTGATTTCGCCGGAGAGCAGCGCGATGGCCGCCGGTCCGCCGCCCTTGTACGGCATGTGAGTGATTTTCGTGTGCGTCATCATCGTGAACAGCGCGCCGGTCAAATGGTTCATCGCGCCGCTGCCGCTCGAGCCGTACGTCAGTTGCTCCGGCTTCGCTTTGGCGAGCGCGATCAAGTCTTTGACGGTCTTCACCGGTAGCGACGGATGCACGACCAGCACCTGCGGGACTTCCGCCGTCCAGATAATCGGCGCGAAATCGCTCTCCTTGAACGGCATCTTGCTGTAGATGCTCGGGTTGATCGCATGCGTGCCTGCATACGCGAATACGATCGTGTAGCCATCGGGAGGAGATTTGGCTGCCATCTCGGCGCCGATATTGCCGGCCGCGCCGCCGCGATTGTCGATGACGACCTGCTGGCCGAGCGCTTCGCCGAGTTTGGGGCCCACAATGCGCGACAGCACGTCGGCGCCGCCGCCGGGTGGCCACGGCACGATGAAGCGTATCGTTTTGTTGGGATAGTTCTGCGCGGATGCGGCACCAGCCGCGAGTAACGCAGCCGCGATCAGAGTTAGCGAAATTTTCATGACAGTCTCCGGAAAATATTCAAGATCAAAAAATATTTGTAACTGCCGATAAACGGCTGACCGCAGATAAAAATCAAAGCATTGCTCTTGTCGGCATCAGGTTTGCATTTCCCATCGGCGTTTATCGGCGGTTAACATTAGAGATTGAACCCGATTCTAGTCGACCTTCATGCCCGCGGCCTTGACGACCTTCGCCCATTTCGCCGTCTCGGCGCGTATCAGTTCGGAGAGCTTCGCGGGCTCGCCTCCCACTGGCTCGTAGCCGTTGTCTATCATGCGCTGGCGCATGTCGGGCGCGCTGATCGCCTTGTTGAATTCCACGTTGTAGCGCTTGACGATGTCAGGCGGCGTCGCGGCGGGGATCAGCATGCCGTTCCACGACGTCACGTCGTAACCCGGCACACCCGACTCCGCGACCGTCGGCAGCTCCGGCATTGCGAGCGCATGTTTGGGCGTCGTCACGGCGAGCGCACGCACTTTGCCGCTCTTGATGTGCTGCACGATTGTCGCCGGTTCGGCAAACAATATGCTGACCTCGCCCGACAACAGTGCGATGGACACCGGCCCGCCGCCTTTGTACGGCACGTGGACCATTTTGGTATTCGTCATCAGCTTGAAGAGCTCGCCCGCGAGATGATTGATCGCCCCGCTGCCGGTTGAGCCGTAAATCAGTTGATCCGGTTTTGATTTGGCGAGCGCGATGAGCTCCTTCACGTTTTTCACCGGCAGCGACGGATGCACGACGAGTATCTGCGGCACCGCGGCGGTCCAGATGATGGGCGCGAAATCGCTGTCCTGGAATGGCATATGACTGTAGATGCTGCGATTGACGGAATGAGTCCCGGAGTAAGCAAACAATATCGTGTAGCCGTCAGGCGGCGATTTGGCCGCGATCTCGGCGCCGATATTGCCGCCGGCCCCGCCGCGATTGTCGATGATGATCTGCTGGCCGAGCGCTTCCGATATCTTCGGGCTCAGCATGCGTGAAAGCACATCGGCGCCGCCGCCCGGCGGAAAACCGACGATCCAGCGGATCGGCTTGCTCGGCCACGCTTGCGCGAGCGCGATGCTGCTCGCTGCCAGCAACGAAGCGGTTCCTGCGATCTTGAGGATTCTCATGTTTATTCTTTCTTCGTGGAAGGGGTCATGCGCGGCGAAGCCGGACGATACACCGCAACCGTCGCCTCTAGCTTGGGAACCGTTTTAAAGTCGACCACCGCCAGGCCGCGATAGGGTGTGGAGAAATCTATGCCCTCGCATTTGAGCCCGGTGAAATCAATGCCGGCGATTTTTCCTTCCGCGCGATCGCGATCTGCCACCAGCATGACCGCGCTGTCCGCGACCTGGGGTGCGTGGGGGAGGCCGGAAAACAGATTGCGTTTGTAATAGCGGCGATCGATCAGCGCAAGCCACTCGCCCATGCCGCGCACGGAGAGGTAATACGGATCCTTGAACACGTCAGCGGATGTCACGCTGTAAATCGCGAGCGACGGCGAAAATCCCGGCGTGTCGGTCTTGAAGCGCTGCGCCGACGAGACGCCGGGCACCGTCGCCATGAGGCGCAGGTGCTCCAGATACCACTTGTCCCAATCCGCCGCGCGCGAATGGTCGGTGATGCCGCTTTGGCTGTTGAATATCATTTTGCCGACTTCTCTGCCGCATTCCGCCCCGCGATGCGCCCGGAAATAAACGCCCAGCCCAAGTGATGGCCGTGGCCTTCGAGCAGCAGCCCACCTTGTCCGGTTGAGCCCGCGGCATACAACCCGGGAATCACGCTGCCATCGGCGCGCTGAACTTCGAGATCCGTCGAGACTTTCAATCCGCCATCGGTGAAGACCACATAGCTTTTCACCGGCCCGAGCGCGTAATACGGCCCCTGGTCGATCGCCGGCCGTGTTTCGCGCGTGGCATTGTATTCATCCAGCGAGCGCGTGAGGCTGTCGGCCGATACGCTCATGCTGGCGGCAAGCCCCGCGATGGTATCGGACTGGTGATAGATGTCGGCGCGGTTGCGCCGGTAGTCTGCGAGGTAGGCATAGGCCACACCCGGTGCGGTCGACACGAAGTACGGCCAGCGGGAAAACTTTTCCGCGAGCTTGTGATCGAACACGATCCACGCAATGCGATCGGGCTGCTTCGCAGTGAAGAGGTTCGGCTTGCCGAGTTCGTCGGTGAAGCGCTGACCGTTCTTGTTGATGAGCACCGCGCCTTCCTTGTAAAGATCGGGCGACGGGCCCAGCGCCGTCGTCAGGAAGCTCATCAGGAACGGACGCAGTATCCATTGCGGCATGTGGCCCATCGCCCACGCAATCAGCTGCGCGACTATTTTCGTCGGCGGCAGCTGCTGGATCAGGTTGGCCCGCGTCGGCGGGATGAAGCGCATGATGGGCCCGCGCACGATGTCGCCGTTGATCACCGTGGCCCCGAGCTCGAGCGCCATACGATGGCCGTCACCGGTCGCGGTCGGATTCACGGCGTCGACTTCGACGACGTCGGGCGATGCGTAGCGCGCCTTCATGTCGCGCCCGTTGCTGTAATCGCCGGCGGCAAGCACCACGCCGCCGCGCGCGTGAAATTCATGCAGCGTGCCATCGGGCAGGCGCGCTTCGACGCCGGCCACGCGGCCGTTTTCCGTGAGCAGGCGCTGCGTCGTCGTGTTGAGCCGGATATCCACGCCGAGATCGCGGCAATGCTTCGTCAGGTGGTACGCAAACGACTTCGAGTTCGGCACGACATTGTGCATGCGGTTGTAGCGATGCGGCGGTTCCGGCATCGGCCCCACGAACACCACGCCGAGCGACATCAGCCAGTCGAGCATTTCGGTCGTGTGGTCGACGAGCACGCGGCGCAAGGCGAGATTGTCGCGGGGCGCCAGCGGGCCGGCATGCAGCGCGAGGTCTTCGAAATGCTCGTCGGCCGAATCTTTAATGCCGGCTTTTTTCTGATGCGGCGTATTGGTGGCGGTTATAGAACCCACCGACCAGGACGTCGACCCCCCGGTGTGCGGATTTTTTTCGAGCAATATGACTTTACGCCCGAGGCGCGCGACTTCAGACGCTGCGGCGAGCCCCGTGCCGCCGCCGCCAACCACGATGACGTCGGTATGCGTTGCTTCAGCCAATAATTCCTCCAGCAAATATGGTCGCTTGATACAAAATTCCGTGCCGCCCTCTCTTCCCGACATATCCGCGCAGGCGGGATTCTAGAGGGGCTGGACTCAATATCAATCAATGTCCCGGACTCCCGCCTGTGCGGGAGCGACGAAACCAAAAAATAAAAAGGCGGGCAGCGCCCGGCCTAACTAATCACCCCTCCCGCCTCACCGCCGCGTTGCGATTACGCGGAGCGCAGATGCTTGACCGCGATCTTGTGCGATTCCGGCTCGGAGAGTTTTCTCAGCAGGCTGCCGCAATTCATGATCTTGGGATCGACATTCATCGCGGCATAGGCCTGCCACGCGGACGCCTGCACCGCGGAATACACGGGCTTGCCGAGATCGCGCTCGAGCATGTCGAGCACTTCGAGCGCGCGCAGTTGCGTGCAGGCGACGAACACGGCTTCGGAATCAGGCGTCGTCATTGCCTTGACCTTCGCGTAAATTTCTTCCGGCAGGATTTTCGCGTGGTCGAACATATCGAGCATGTCGAACGTGCCGAGCTTGGCGACTTCCACGCCGTGCGCCTTGGCGAACTGCTTCAGGCGCTCGTTGGTGACTTCAACGTACGGCGTCACAACATCGACTTTCTTATGGCCGCCCGCCATCAGGCACGCGACCATGGCGCCCGCAGTCGTCACCGTCGGCGCCTTGGTGATGGCAGTCAGCTGCTCGCAGATTTTCTTGTTCCACGCCGGGCCCTCGAAAAAGCTGCCGCTGGTGCAGCCGTAGACCACCACGTCGGGTTCGACCATGGCGACTTCGGAGGCCGCGTGCTTGCTCGCGTTTTCCATGTTGCGCAGTTCTTCCGGCGTGCCTTCGCGGCCGCCGGCAATGCGCGCCGTGTGCACCGACACGCCTTCAGGCGCAATACGCCAGAACTCCGTCTCCATCGTCGTGTTGATTGACGGCACCAATAAACCGATACGTCCACGCCATCCGTACATAGTCGTTCTCCTATATATGCAGTGATTAAGTTATTGGGTGATTAGGTGATTAAGCCTCAACCACGCAATCACTGAATCACTCAATCACCAAATCACTCAATTGCTACGCAACCTGCGTCTGCTTGCTTGGCGCCGTGAGGTCGCGCAGCAAGTGCCCGTAACCCGGCACACCCTCGATGCGGCCGATCGCGCGCAACGCGGCCCAGATGCTGACCTGCGTCGTCGAGAGCACCGGCTTGCAGAGTTCGCGTT
>JBDSSV010000080.1:0-2518 GCA_039928535.1 Burkholderiales bacterium | reverse complement strand
GTATTTTGCCGCGGCCGCCCAGCTCTTCGGCGGCGAGCTGGCCATAGAAAGTAAATTCCGCCGCCAGCGGCGCGAGCAAGGCCTCTGCTTCGGCCGTGCGCCCCGCTTTCTTCAGCGCGCGTGCTTTCCAATAACGCCACGCCTGCTCCTGGCTTTCTTTCGGCGACATCGCATCGATTGCCGCCAGCACGTCGGGCCAGCTCGTCGCGCGCAACGCGCTGCGGACTTTCCAGGCGAGTTGCGGGTCGTTGAGGTCGGCGGCTTTCGCGTACCACCCCAGCGCGGCCGGATCCAGTCTTTGCGCGCCCTGGTAGGCGATCAATCCCCACACGTAACCGCGTTCGGCCTCGCTGAAGGGGTGGCCGAGTTTGGTCCATTGTTGCGCGGCCAGCGGCGGGGCGGTGCGCGCCAGGCGATGCACCGCGTACATTACGGTTTCGCGCCCCGCGCGCGTTGTCAGGTTAAACGTTTTGCGGTCGAGAAATGCCTGCGGGTTGACGGCAATTGCGGCCAGTACGCGCGCGTCGGGCTGGTCCTTTTCCGGCAGATATTCCGCGGCGCGACGCGCGACGCTGGTATTGCCGGCTTCCAGCGCCAGCCGTATGCGCGCCCACACGTCGTCCGCGCTCAGCAACTGGCGCTCGGTAAGCGCGGTGAAGAGAGGGGTGCAGCTTTCAGGCTGGTCGCGCCCGCTCAGCCACAGCCGGCGTGCGTTATTCAATGCGTCTTCATTGACGCCGCGCAGCCGGCTCTGCAGCGTGTAGCACAGAAGCTCCACGTCTTCGCCCGGTGACAACAGATATTCGGCATCGAAGGCGTCCCATTGCTGCCGCGTGGCAAGCAACCTCATCCAATCGGCACGCAGACTGCCCGCTACCGGACTGTCCTTGGTGCGCTCGAGCATGGCCTGCACTTCCCCGGGGCTCGCCTGGTCGAGACGCAGGCGCAAACGCCAATAGGCGATATAGGGTGCCAGTGGATAGTCGGACAATGATTTCGCGTAACGTTCGAGCTTGACCGCGTCGCCCGCGCGGAACGCATCGCGCGCCGCGAGAAAATCGTCATCCTGGGTCGCTCCGGATGCCGCGCCTGTCCACGTGAACAGCGCGCAAATCAGCATACAACCCGCAGTTATCGAACTGATTTCGTTACGCATGCGGTGATTTTACGATTTTTCGCGACGAATTCATCTAACTATCGGCTGTGAATGTAGGACAACGCGCAAGAAAAGTTCCGGCTGACACACCGTCCAACGCGCGCGTCCCCGCGCAACGCGGTGCGCGGCTACGCCAGGAACAGGCGAAATGCCGGATTGCGCGTCTCGTCCGAGTACGGATAGCCGAGCTTTGCCAAAAAGGCGCGGAACGCCGCCTTGTCGCGCGGCGGCACCTGCAGGCCGACCAGCACGCGGCCGTAATCCGCGCCGTGGTTGCGGTAGTGAAAGAGACTGATGTTCCAGCCATGGCGCATGCTGTTGAGGAACTTCATCAGCGCGCCCGGCCGCTCGGGAAACTCGAAGCGGTAAAGCGTCTCGTGCACGGCGCCCGGCGCGTGCCCCCCCACCATGTGCCGCACATGGGACTTGGCGACCTCGTTTTCGCTGAGATCAAGCGTCTGCAGGCCGTTGCGCCGCAGGAGCCGCACCAGGCGCGCGGTCTCGTCGCTGTTGTGCACCTGCACGCCGACGAACACATGCGCCTCGCGCGCGTCGCCGAAGCGGTAATTGAACTCGGTCACGCTGCGCGGGCCAAGGAGCGCGCAGAACTTGCGAAAACTGCCCGGCTTCTCCGGTATCGTCACCGCCAGCACCGCCTCGCGCTTTTCGCCGAGTTCCGCCTCTTCGGCGACAAACCGCAACCGGTCGAAATTCATGTTAGCGCCGCACGCCACCGCGACCAGCGTTTTGCCGCGCACGCCCTTGCGCTCGACCCATGCCTTGGCGCCCGCTACGGCCAGCGCGCCCGCCGGTTCCAGCACCGCGCGCGTGTCTTCAAAGACGTCCTTGATCGCCGCGCAGGTCGCCGCGGTGTCGACGCGTATGACTTCATCGACGAGCTCGCGGCAGATGCGAAACGGCTCTACGCCGACCTGCCTGACCGCCACGCCGTCGGCAAACAATCCGACGTGGTCGAGCTTCACGCGTCGGCCCGCCTTCAGCGAGCGGTACATCGCGTCGGCATCGACCGGCTCGACACCAATGATTTTCACGTGGGGACGCAGCCGCTTCACGTAGGCGGCGATGCCCGCACTCAGGCCGCCGCCCCCCACCGGGACATAGATCGCCGTCAGCGGGGTCGGATGCTGGCGCAGGATCTCGACGCCGATCGTGCCCTGACCGGCGATCACATCCGGGTCGTCGTAGGGGTGCACGAGGGTCAGCCGGTGCTCATCCGCCAGCGCGAGCGCGTGCTCGTACGCGTCGGAATAGGAGTCGCCCTGAAGCACGACTTTTCCCCCGCGCGACCTGACCGCGTCGACCTTGATCTGCGGCGTGGTGACCGGCATCACGATCGTCGCC
>JBDSSV010000079.1:0-2760 GCA_039928535.1 Burkholderiales bacterium | reverse complement strand
CTGAAACCGCCCTTCGCGAGCGTGGCCGCGAGCACGCCGGACTCCGCCGCGCGACCGAGATGCAGACGCTTCACCATGCCGCCGCCGCCCCGCGAGAATTCAAGCAGGCCCGATCCGAGCGAACCGGCAATACCGAGCGCATTCGTCATCTGATCCGCGCTGAGATTAAGCAACCGGCCCGCGATGACCGCGCCGCCAAATGCACCCGTCACGCCCGGCGCGTGAAAGCCGATATGCTCGGTAGACTGTTTCGACGCGTCGCCTATCCGGTACATCACTTCGCAGCCGGCAACTACCGCGGTTATGAAATCCTTGCCGTTGGCGCCGACTTCCTGCGCAATCGCCAGCCCAGGCGACGTCAGCGACGCGCCCGGATGCACGCCCGCGCTCGGCTGCACGAGGCAATCCATTTCGAATGCATGCGCGAGCGCGCCGTTCGCAAGCGCCGCCACCGGCGCGTGCACTCTTTTATTGGTGCCGAGAATCGTGCTCTGCCCGCCGTTGCCGTATTGCTCCGCATAGGCGATGACGATCTTGCTCCACGGCAGCGTCGACCCGTAGGTGCAGGCACCCACGGTATCGATGACGCACGCCCTGGCGCGCTCCAGCACATCGGCGGGAATCTGGTCATATTGAAGCTTGGTGGCGAATTCGGCGAGCGTTTGTGAGGCGGTAGTCATGTCGTGAGCCGTGCTTTCAATGAAATTAATTAGGGAACCTCTGCTTAAGTCCCAATCCGTTCGCTGAGGTATCGAAGGGTGAACGGTCTCCCTCTGCGGAATCTGTATTCGTGCTTGTATACCCTTCGACACGCTCAGGGCAGGCGCGCACGAACGGACTTAATCAGCGGTTCCCTAGGTTGTAAAAAAGGCAAATGCCTACAAGCTGTTATTTCCCGCAAAGATCCGCACCACGCTCTTTCGCGTACACGAGCGCGTTGAAGCCGAGATTGCTAAGCGTCTTGTCATCGGTGCGGAATATGCACGGCAGTTCGCCGTAAGATTGGAACTTGGCAAACAGGTCTGCGCCCTTCATGCCAGTCACGTATTCGCGCAGCAACGCGGCGTCTATCGTGCGCTTGGCCGCGGCAATTGCCTCGTTGAGCGTCTCATAATCGCCGATGTGACGCAACGCCTTCTCGGCGTTGGCTGTCTTGGTGTAAGCCTCGACGTAAAAAGTCATGTTCGCCTCCATGCGTGAAATATCGATTTTAGTGCGCTCGATCGGTAAGTTCGAGGGCAAAAGTCGCCCTCATGGCGAGGGATCCAGGATGGTGAGGCGGCCGAAATATTTTCTGTAGTAACCCCGGTCGCGCGTCAGCAACCGGTCGCACTGCGAAGCGGCATGCGCCCCGATCAGGAAATCGGCGATCACCCGGTCGCGCTTGCCGCCCGCCGCGCGATATTTTTTCCACGCGGCACCCGCCAAAGTCGCGGCCTGCGCCGTTTGCGGGGAAAAACCGACGCCCGCCGTGTTCATGGCATGCAGGAACTCAGCGTCACTCGAAAATGCTGCCCGCGTTTCACCCCAGACGGCGCCGCACGCGACGACCGCGCCTTCGTTGAGGCAGAGCCGCAGGGCATTCGCCGAAGGCAGGCCGAAACGGGGATCGCCGCCGAATACGTCGATCAGGACGCTCGTATCCACCGCAGTGATCATTTTTTCATGTCACCGCGCAAGCTGCGAATGAACTGATTGGTGTCTATACGCCCACCGAGACAACCGAACACCTGGGACACAGCGTCCGTTTCAGCTTTGCGGGCGACCAGCGCGCCGTCCTTCGCGGTGAATTCGAGCGCGGTTCCCGGCCGTATACCGAGCTTGTTCCGCAACGGCTTCGGAATGGTGACCTGCCCGCGTTCGGCGACTATTGCTTTCATGACGAACTCAATTGGTCATTGATGTACGTATTATTATACATGGATAACGACTTATATAGTATGTATGCCGCACTGGAAACCTTCGCGCTTTGCATAAGCCGGGGCTGCCACCGGACAGCACCCGCCGCCGCAAATATGGGCGTCGAATCTATTGATGCCACGTTCTTCGCCTCGAAGGATATGCAGTCTTCTTTTTCTCGAACGAAGGCGCGCCGCGCGAACCCGCACACATTCATGTGCGTCGGGCACCAATGTGGCGAAATTCTGGATTGATGGCGAAGTACGGTACGCGTCCAGCAGCGGGTTCGACGCGAGAACAATAAATCGACTGACGCGCATGGTGGAGTCGCATAGCGACGAGTTTGAAAGGGCATGGCATGAATTCTTTGGCGGCTAAGAGTCTACGATTCGACGACAACAGCATGTGGGTCGACCTGAGCGACGGGCGCACCATAGGCGTGCCACTTGCATGGTTTCCGCGGCAGCTGCATGCAAGCGCTGAACAGCGCGCGAAATTCGTGATCAGCGGTGGCGGCTCTGGATTGCATTGGGATGAAATTGACGAAGACATCAGCGTCGAAGGCCTGTTGCGCGGCATCGGCGATTTGAGGGCAAGACCGGAAGTCGCCGCCTGAGGCGGTGCCGCCGCCTCACTCGATCACCCTGGTAGCCCGCACGAGCATGGATGGCGGAATCTTTACGCCGAGCGCCTTGGCGGTTTTCATATTAACGACCAACTCAAACTTCGTTGCGCGCTCGAACGGCAGGTCGGCCGGTTTCGCACCTTTGAGTATTTTGTCCACGAAAGTCGCCGCGCGGCGATACAATTCGGGACCGTTCACGCCGTAGCCGATCATTCCGCCCGCTTCGGCAAACTCGA
>JBDSSV010000078.1:0-3632 GCA_039928535.1 Burkholderiales bacterium | reverse complement strand
CGAAGGCAAAGGCAAGGACGGCGAACGCAAAGGTGGCAAGGAAGGCAAGCAAGACAAGGAAGGCAAAGAAGGCAAGGAAGGCAAGCAAGGTGCGGCAGCCGGGGACGGCAAGCAAGGCAAAGAAAGCAAGGAAGCCAGCGCCGGTAAGGATGGCAAGGGTAATGCAGAGTCGGGCAAGGTTAACTAAGCAAGCGCAGTGACCAGCGCAATCCGTCAGCTAATTCGCTCGTAATGAGGTTCATCCCATGAACATTTCGCGCATCTTCATCGAGCGTCCGGTGGCGAGCAGCGTGCTTTTCGTCTCGATACTTTTTTTCGGCTGGCTCGGCTTTCGGTCCTTGCCGGTAAACGACCTGCCCAACGTCGACTTTCCCACGATTACCGTCACCGCCTCGCTGCCCGGCGCGAGTCCCGAAGTCATGGGCAACACCGTCGCCTTGCCGCTCGAGCGCGAATTCAGCCGTATCTCGGGGGTGGACGAAATGGTTTCGTCGTCCACCACCGGCAACTCGCGCATCACGCTCACGTTCTCGCTTCAGCGCGATATCGATTCCTGCGCGCAGGACGTGCAGACGGCGATCTCGCAGGCCATCCGCCGCTTGCCGGGCGACATGGACCCGCCGACGCTGCGCAAGTTGAATCCCGCCGACGCGCCGGTGCTGATACTCGCGATGGCGGCAAAAAACGTGCCGATGGCGGAGCTCGACAAGTTCGCCGATTCGCATATTTCGCAGCGGTTTTCGACGGTCAACGGCGTCGCGCAGGTGCAGGTCTTCGGTTCGCAGAAATACGCCGTGCGGTTGTTCGTGGATCCCAATGCCCTTGCCAAGCGCGGGTTGGGCCTCGACAAGGTGGTAAGCGCGATCCAGGCGGCCAATTCCAACCTGCCGTCGGGGTCGCTGCAGGGTTCGGCGCGCAGCTACACCGTGAGGTCCGACGGCGGCCTCAATCGCGCGGCAGCGTTCAATCCGCTGATCATCGCCTACAAAGACGGCAAGCCGATCCGGTTCGCAGATATCGGTCAGGCGCAGGATGGCGTTGAAAACGAGAAGGTGCGCAGCTGGTTTAACGGCGATCGCGCGCTGATACTTGCAATCTACCGGCAGCCTGGCTCCAACACGGTTGAGGTGGTGCAGCAATTGCGCGAAATGCTGCCGGAGATCGAAAAGGAAATGCCGGCGGGCGCGTCGCTCAATGTCGTGGTCGATCGCTCCGAATTTATTCGTGAATCCATACATGACGTCAATTTCACCCTGATCCTGTCGATCGTGCTGGTGGTGGCGGTCATACTCGTGTTTCTGCGCAACATCCGCGCGACCATGGTCACCGCTTTGGTATTGCCGGCCTCGGTGCTCGGGACGTTTGCGGCAATGCACGTGCTGGGATTCAGCCTGAACAATCTGTCGCTGATGGCGATAACTCTGGCGGTAGGTTTTGTGGTCGACGACGCCATCGTGGTGCTGGAGAACATCACGCGTCACATGGAGATGGGCAAGTCGCGCATGGAGGCTGCGCTCGAAGGCGCGGCGGAAATCTCGTCCACCGTGATGACGATGACGATTTCGCTGGTGGTGGTGTTCGTGCCCATCATGTTCATGGAGGGCATGGTGGGGCGTCTTTTCCGCGAGTTCGCGGTCACCGTGGGCGTGTCCGTGCTGATTTCAGGTGCGGTTTCCCTGTCGATCACGCCGATGCTGTGCAGTCGTCTGCTGAAGCCCACGCACGCGCATGGCAAGCTCTTCGCCTGGTCCGAGCGGGTGTTCGATATTTCCCGCAATTTCTACGTGGCCACCCTGCGCTGGGTGCTCAATTATCAGGGCATCGTGCTGATCGGCTCGGTCGTCGTGCTGCTCAGCATGGGCCTCCTTTACCAGGCCGTGTCCAAAGGCTTTATCCCGCGTCAGGACACCGGCGTCATCAACGGCAACACGCGCGCTCGCGAGGGCACGACATTTACCGACATGGTCAGAAACCAGCAGGCGATCGCGGAAGCCGTCGGTAAGAACGAAAACGTCGCGGCGGTCATGTCGACGGCGGGGCAGGGCGTCGGCGGCACGTTCGGCGACAATATCGGCCGCCTGATCGTCCGTCTGAAGGACCGTCACGAGCGGACGGCCGGCGCCGACGAAGTGATCCAGCAAATACGCCGGCAGGTCGCCGGCATTCAGAATCTGCGCATGTTCCTGTCCAATCCGCCGGCCATCCGTATCGGCGGGACCCTCTCAACGAGCGACTATGTATTTACGATGACGGGCACGGATCTCAAGCAGTTGTACGGTCCCGGACAGGCGCTCGAGGCGAAGCTCAAGGCGTTGCCGCAATTGCAGGACGTCGCCACCAACCTCGAACTGCGTAATCCGGAGATTCAGCTTAACATCATGCGCGACCGTGCTTCGGCGCTCGGCATATCGTCGCAGCAGATCGAACTGGCCTTATTCAATGCGTTCGGCGGTCGCAAGGTGAGCACGCTCTACGGCGAATCCGACCAGTATCAGGTCCTGTTCGAGGTTGACCGCCGCTTTCAGTCTGACATCAACGCAATGGAATCCATTTTTATCCAGAGCCCCAGCGGCGCCATGGTGCCGCTCAGCACCGTGGCGCAAGTGAAGAGCGGTGTCGGCCCGATTTCGGTAGCTCACTACGGACAGCTGCCTGCGGTAATGCTCTCGTTCAATCTCGCGCCCGGTGTATCGGTGGGAGATGCAGTGGCCGCCGTCCAGGACGTGGCGCGCGACGTGCTGCCGGACAATGTCTCCAGTTCGTTCACCGGCAGCGCCAAGGCTTTTCAGGAAGCCTTCCATTCGCTGCCGATATTGCTGATGATCACGATCATCATGATTTACATCATTCTCGCCATATTGTATGAACATTACGGCTATCCGCTGACGATTCTGACCGCGCTGCCGTTCGCCGGCTTCGGCGCGTTGCTGACGCTCCTTCTTTTCGGCGAAGAATTGAACATCTTCAGCTTCGTCGGCATCATCCTTTTGATCGGCCTTGTCAAAAAGAACGGCATCATGATGGTCGACTTCGCGCTGCAGGTGCAGCGCGAACGCGGCATGACTCCGAGAGACGCGATCATCGAAGCCTGTCTGGTGCGCTTCCGCCCGATCATGATGACGACGATGGCGGCGATTTTCGCAACTCTGCCGATCGCAATGGGGCTGGGCGCCGGGGCCGAAACGCGACGTCCGCTGGGTATCGCAGTGGTGGGCGGCCTCGTGTTCTCGCAATTCCTGACGCTGTACGTGACGCCCGTGTTTTACGTGAGCCTGGAGCGCTTCACCGAGTACTTCCGCAGACGCAAAGCAATACCTGCGGTCGAAGTGCGTTAAAAAATGCAACCGGGCCAACTAGTTAGCATTTAGTCGATTGACGTTCATGCCGATGAATTGCTACAATCCACGTCACAGACGCGGGGTGGAGCAGTCTGGCAGCTCGTCGGGCTCATAACCCGAAGGTCACAGGTTCAAATCCTGTCCCCGCAACCAAACAATCAACGGCTTACCTTCGGGTAGGCCGTTTTGTTTTGTGGCGGGCTAGCAGCGGGCTAGCAGAACCAGAGGAAGCAGGCCTATCCGCTCAGGTGGTGTAACCCATCACCTATACCACTTCGACCTTGATTCCAAGTG
>JBDSSV010000077.1:0-2773 GCA_039928535.1 Burkholderiales bacterium | reverse complement strand
CTTGATCGTCATGTCCGGGCTCGAAGTGTCTTTCATCTGGATGATGGTCTTGGCCGCCGGAATCGCCATGCCGATCAGAATGATGAAAGGAACAACGGTCCAGATGATTTCTACCGTGGTGTTTTCGTGGAACTGCGCTGCTTTGTGGCCGACCGACTTGCGGTGCATGATGATCGAGTACGTCATCGCACCGAACACGATCACGAATATCCCGCAGCAGATGATGAAAATCAGCGTATGCAGGTCGTAGATTTCGCGCGCGATCTCGGTTTGCGGCGTCTGCAGGTTGTACTGGTTGGCGATCGCCAGCGCCGGCGCCAGCACGCCTGCAATGGCAGCGGCAACCGAGAAACGCTTTATCCACTTACTGATCATGCTTGACTCCAACGGTGCGTTAAATTCGTTTCGGCGCGTGCCGCGAGCAACTGTTGATCTGCCGTGCGCCGCACGCGCGGGTCAGCGCGCAGCACTGCGCACTGAACCACAATGCGGGATCAATCCGGCACGACGAATTCGGCCGCCTGCAGCCGGCCAAAATATGTCGGGGTGAGTACGCGGTGAGCAGTGAAATTCCTGTTGCGCCTGCTTTTCGCCGCCGCACCCCATTTGAATCGCTCCGAATTCTGAACAGCAAGCTAACACGCGAAAAACACATGGAATTTATCACACACGGCGGTGTCTAGGCAAACTTGGGGCGAGGCAAAACGCCGTTGCTTTCGTCGGCGATGGCGGGATGCGCGCAACCCGCTGCATTCAATCCAGATGAGACAAATCAAGTCGGTCAGCGACGTGAAGCGCGACGGGCCGCGGCGTGAATTCGACTGTGCCGAGCAGCGGCGCGTTCAGCCGTTCGGCCAGCGCCGCAATGTTTTCGGCCGCCACCGGCATCGCGGCGTCGATGCAATTGGCGACCCACCCCGCGAGGCGCAGGCCGCGCGCGCGTATCGCCTGCGCGGTCAACAAGGCGTGATTTATGCAACCCAGGCGCACGCCTACCACCAGGATGATCGGCAACGCGAACTGCTGCGCGAGATCGGCCGTGTCCGCGTGGCCGTTCAAGGGCACGCAGAATCCGCCCGCACCCTCGACGATTACGCTATCGGCAATAGCGGCCAGTTGCGCATAGGCACGTGCGATATGCGCGAGATCGATGGCGACGCCCGCCTGCGCGGCGGCAATGTGCGGCGCAATTGCCGGCTCGAAGCAATACGGATTGACGATGCGCAGTGCTGCCGGGACGCTGCTCGCCGCGCGCAATTGCGCAACGTCATCGTTGACCAGGCCTTCGCTGGTGGCTACCGCACCCGCCGCCACCGGCTTCATGCCGACCGAACGCTTGCCGGCTTTAGTCAGCGCATGCAATAGCGCGCAGGCGATCAAAGTCTTGCCGACGCCGGTATCGGTGCCGGTGATGAAGTGGCCGCGCGCTTGCGCGCGCTCAGATGTTGAATGCCGAGTGTTAAATGTTGAGTTCATCCTTCAACATTCAAAATTGAACATTCATAATTCCACGCCCCTGCGGCTGGCCCGGTGAAATTTCACCGGCTTGAGACCCGCCGGAAGGCGCGGGGATTGCGGCAGCCATGCATGGCCGTAGATCACTTCGAACGTCGCCGGCAGCCTGCCATCGGCGCGGAAGGTCTCGTAGGTGCGCTCGACCGTTGCGAGCACCGTGCGCGCGGTCATGCCCGGCCGGCGGCCCGCGGTTACGTTATGCGCGCCGATCGCTTTCAAGTCGCGCATCAGCGCGCGCACGTCAGCGTACGTCAGCGTTATGTATTCCATGTCCATGACGGGATCGGCGAAGCCCGCGTGCACCAGCATGTCGCCGATATCGTGCATGTCGATAAAACGATTGACGTGCGAATAGCGGTCCGTATCGCGATAGGCGGCGCGTAATTCTTTCAGCGTATCGGGACCGAACGTGCTGAACATCAGAAGGCCGCCGGGTGCCAGCACGCGCCGCAGTTCCTTGAACGCAAGCGGCGTATCGTTCATCCATTGCAGCGCGAGATTCGACCAGGCGAGATTTACGCTCGCTGTGCGCAGCGGAAGTTGTTCGATGTCGCCGCACACGGGCAGGACGCCGCGACCCATTGCGCGTTGCCACCACGAAACGCGCGCGCTGGCGTGACGTGCCATTTGTGTCGCGATATCCAGCGCAAACAATCTGGCGTGCGGAAACCTTGCGCGCAAGGCCGGCACCACATTGCCCGTGCCGCACCCGGCGTCGAGGATCGCGGCGGGGTCGAGCTTAATGAACTCGAGCCGCGACAGCATGCGCTGACAGACCTCAACCTGAAGCACTGCGGCCGCGTCGTAGCCGGGCGCCGCTTTCTCGAACGCCGCGCGCATGAGGCGCTTGTCGAGCACGGATGCGTTATCCACGGCAAAACTCCGCAATGGCATGCGCGACGACTTCCGGTTGGGAGATAAACGGCGCGTGCGCGGCACCTGCAACGGCATGCAGCTGCGAACCGGCCAGCTCGCGGTGCAGGTATTCGCCGGCCGCCGGCGGCACGACCGTATCGCGCTCACCGTGCAATATGAGTGCGGGCTGGTCGATCTGCGTGAGGGTGTCGCACAAATCGGTGTCTTTGAGTATTTGCAGTCCGGCCGCCAGCGCTGCGGCATCCGGTCGATGCTGCTTCACGCAGTCATGCAGCCGGCGCAACACCACTCGCGCAGCCGTATCGCCCTGCGCCTGCAGCGAGACGAAGCGCTGCAGCGTGTCGCTCGGATCGCGCGCGTAATCCTGCGCAAACGCATCGAA
>JBDSSV010000076.1:0-2522 GCA_039928535.1 Burkholderiales bacterium | reverse complement strand
TCCCTTGACCATCATTTTGTTGTAATAGGCCGATGTCGCGGGGCCCAGATAGCAGCCGCCGACTTCCGGATTGACGGCGACGACGCCGCGCGAATTGAGATAGTGCGACGCGGAGCCCGCGAACTCGTTCTCATGCACGAACGGCGCGCCGAACGCGCGCGCGAGCGCGATATTTTTTTCCTTGAGCTCCGCGGATGCCTTGCTGTTATGGTCGACGCGCGCCTGCAGCCGCCCGCCGCTGCCGCCTGAATGGAAGTCGATCAGCGCGTCGACGTGGTGCAGCACGTTTTCGGTGATGGCCGCCGCGATCATCTGCGTCGTGTTGCCGCGCGGGTTGCCGGGATAAACTTCGTGCAGGTCGGTGCGGCCGTGCTGCTCGGGCGTCAGGCGGCCGAAGCCGGCGGTGGCCATCGGATTGGCTACCGGGACGAGTACGATGCGGCCCTTGAGTTTCGCGGTGTCGAGCGCCAGGACGAATTCGCGGATCGCGATCGTCGCGAGGAATTCGTCGCCGTGGGTATTGGTGATGATGCCGAACGTCGGGCCCGGCTTGCGGCCGGTAATCACGTGCAGCGGGATCGTGAGATCGGCGCCGTTCAACATCGTCGTCACTGGCAGCCGTGTGAACGTGCGGCCTTCTTGCTGCTGTGCCCACAGCGGGGCGTTTGCTACGCTCATGGTCGTCCTTGATTATTTGACGAGCTCAAGCTCGGTCAGAATGCGCTTCAACTGCTCGTTGTGCTCGCTCATTTCACGCACGGTGTCGCGGCTGCCTTTGTAAGTGACTTCCCACAGGTTCTTCTCGACGTCCTGGCGCCACTCGTTCGTGCGCGTGAGCTTGCCGAAGACGTCTTCCCAGTATGCGGTCTGCGCGGCGTTCAATCCGCGCGGTCCCATTATGCCGCGCCAGCTCGCGTAGTCGGCGTCGATGCCTTGCTCCTTCCACGTCGGGGCTTCGGCAAAGCCCGGCAGCCGCCGCGGCGATGACACCGCGATGACGCGCAGCTTGCCGGCCTGCGCCTGCGGGACGAAGCTGTTGACCGTCGATACGGCGACATCGACGTGGCCGCCGAGCATCGCGGTCAGGGATTCGGCATTGGCGTTGAACACGACGATGCGCAATTTCTTGACGTCGACGCCCGCGGCCTTGAGCGCGAGTCCGGTCGCGATATGCAGCGCACCGCCGCGGCTGGTGGCGACGGCTATGCTGTAACGCGTCGGGTCTTTACGCAGCGCATCGGCAAGGTCTTTGGCACTCTTGATCGGCGAATCGGTGCGTACGCCGTAGGCGAGATATTCGCTGAACAGCATCGCGAGTGGCGTGAAGTCGGTGTAAGTGTCTTTCGACACGCCGAGAATATTGTTGGTCAGCACGCTCGCCGTCATCACAAACAGATAGTGGCCGTCGCCAGTGTGCTGATTAAGGTAGCTCATCGCGATGGTGCCGCCGCCGCCGGCCTTGTTGATGACGCTGCTCGTCACGGGCAGCACTTTCTGGTCCTGCAGCAGGCGCTGCAGTGTGCGGCCGGTGGTGTCGAATGCGGCGCCCGGTGCCGCGGGCACAATGATCTCAACATTCTTCTCCGGCTTCCAGGCCGGTTGCGCCCATGCGGCGACGCTCGCCAGCGACGCTGACGCAATGGCGAGCAAGCGGCAAAGATGCAGCACGGCCGGCTAGCCGGGAAAGCGGAAAACGAGCGACGGCTCTTCCATGCGCTCACGCGGCTTGCGGATGCGTTCGGCCATTGCCAGCGCGAACGGTGCGGTCTCGAGCAATATCGTTGTTTGCTCGTCATTCAGCTTCAAACCCGCGCGCTCCGCCGTGCGCAGCACGAAGTCGCGCGTTTTGGCGTCGAGATCGGCGGCGACCGGTTCGTTGCCTTTGGCTGTCAGTATAGGTTGCGCCGCGCCGGCCGTGAGCTGCGGATGCCGCGTGTGCCAATCGGATGCCTGCTGATAGGTGTGGCCCGCGCGCAGCACGGTTGCCTCGCCGAACGGCCGGCCGATGATCTGCATGCCCAACGGAAGCCCTGCGACGTTCGTAGGACCCGGCAGACCTGCGCTCGTGCCAACCGGCAGGGCGAGCGAAGGCCCGCCCCAAACGTTAGACGGCGTGAATACATTGGCCTTCTGCCAGAAGCTGGTGGTCTTGTGCGCGTCGAGCCGCGGCGCAGGCCCGAAGCCGGCGGCGAGCAGCACGTCGTATTTCTCGTAGAGCGGCTGTATCGAGGCGATGATGCGCCGATGCTCGCGCGAGGCCTGCACGTAATCCGACGATTGAAACAGGCACGCGGGCAGGACGCGTCCGAGGAAATCGCGGCCGAAATCGCCGGGCCTCGTTCTGAGGTTGTCGTAATGGATCGAATAGATTTCGCTCTCGCCAATGAGGACCTTGGTGTCGAACGAGTCCTGCATCGGACGCGTCTGGCAATCCTCGACCTGCGCGCCGAGCTTTTTGAACTGATCGATTGCGGCTTCCATGGCTTTCGCCAGATCGGGATGCGCGGGCATGTCCTTTTCCC
>JBDSSV010000075.1:0-5454 GCA_039928535.1 Burkholderiales bacterium | reverse complement strand
AGACAAAGCGATGGAAATTGGCCTATCATAAATAAAACTGCAGATATTGCAAGCAGGTGCTGTGTCGTGAGGCCAGCGTCTGGATCCATACCTGTCGGCAAAAAAAGGAGGCACTCCGAATGACTATAAATGCGGAATGGTGGAAGCCCGAACCCGCGTGGCCCGTCCCCGAGAACAAAGGCAAGGACGTCGTGCTGACGGGCGCCAAACTGATCGACGGCAACGGCGGGCCGGTCACCGACAATCCCGTCATCGTGATCAAAGGCGAGCGCATTGTCGCCGTTGGCGCGAAGGACAAGATCAAGACGCCGCCGAACGCGGAAGTCATTGATGCTTCGGGATGCACGCTGATGCCGGGGATGATGGATTGCCACATCCACACCGCCATGTTCAATTGCATGACCTTCCACAACCACCGCGTCGCGCAATGGGAAGTGACGCCGCAACTGCAGCAGATGTATTCGCTCTTTCATGCGCAAAACTGCTTCGACATGGGTTTCACCACGCTGCGCGATCTCGGCATGAATTCGAGCCGCGGGCTTTTCACGCAGGAGCTGTGCGCCGTGCGCGACTCGATCAATTCCGGCATCCTCGAAGGCCCGCGCATGCTGATCGGCGGTTTTACCACCATCACCGGCTCGCATTTGGATCTCATCCAGCCGCGCGCGATGCCGCGCTCCGGCTTCAACAACGGCGACGGCCCGTATGAACTGCGCAAGCTCGCGCGCACCAACCTGCTGTGGGGCTGCGACGTCATCAAGACCTGCGCGTCCGGCGGCGGCGGCACCGACAAGGAAGAGCCGGACATCATCAACATGACGCAGGAAGAGCTCGACGCGATCTGCGACGAGGCGCACGCATTCCACAAGATTGCGGCGGTGCATTGCTTCACCACGGGCGCACAGCGTATGGCGCTCCACGCCGGGGCCGACACGATAGAGCACATGGTCTTTTCCGACGACGAAACCATCGGCATGATCAAGGAAGCCGGCATACCCGTGACGCCCACGCTCGCGCATCGCACCGATCACGCCATCCAGCTGCGCCGCGAGCTCGGCACCGCCGAGTTCGTACTGACCAAGTTGAAGAAGCTGCAGCCGCACTGCTACACGACGTTCCAGAAAATGTACAAGGCGGGCATCAAGATCGCGATGGGCACCGACATGGGCTTCGAGCCGCATTTCGGCACCAACTCATGGGAACTCGAAGTTTATGTCGCGCTGGGCATGACGCCCATGCACGCGATCCAGACCGCTACCAAGAACGCGGCTGAGGCCATCCATCTGGGTCGCGATCTGGGCACCATCGAAGCCGGCAAGTACGCGGACATCGTGGCCGTCAACGGCGACCCGATCGCCGACATCCGCATCCTGCAGGAAAAGAAAGCCATCCACATGGTGATGAAGGAAGGCAAGGTCTACGCCGACCGCCGTCCGGGCAAGAGCAAGAACGTGGTACCAGCCGAGAGCTGGAAAAAAATCGATTACCTATAAGAGAGGCGGAACCCGGAACATGGCAACTCAGAAAACCAAGACCGCGGGCGCGCTGCGCGCCGGCAATGGCAAATATCATTTCGACGTGGCCAAGGTGAAAAAGGTCGCGGCCGGCACCGGCTATTCGACCTCCCACGGCGGCGTCGTCGAAGGCGCGCGCATGCTGTTCGGCTACATCCACAAGCCGCGCGGGACGGGCTCGCGCATGCACAGTCATCCAAACGAGCAGTTCAACTACGTCGTGAAGGGCACGCTCAAGGGATCGGTCAATGGTAAGCGCGTATTGGCGCCGGCGGGAACGCTGATATACATTCCGGCGAATGCGCCGCACACACTGGTATCGACCCCGCAGGAAGACGTAATTTTTCTGGCGCTTAAGGATTTATCGCACGGCATTATCGGCAAAGCCGTTGACGGCACCATGACAGGTCCGCACTTCGAGCCGGGCTACGGGCCGAAAACCTCACGACCCAGGCCCGCGCACAAAAAATCTGCGCGCCAGCGTGCAGCGAAAAAGTAGCTTTACTTAAAAAATCCCTGCGCAGCATCTGCCGCACAGGGATTTCTGGTCCAAGCGTTATTTAGAGGGTGGGACGATGACGACGGTGTCGCCGCCTTTGCCGGGCTCGCCCTTGGAGCCAGGCTCACCTTTGTTGCCCATCTCACCTTGCGGTCCCGGGGCGCCGGGCGGGCCAGGCACTGCTACGACAGCCGGGGGCGGCGACGAAGGCGTGGGTACCGCCACTGGCACTGGCTGCACGGTGGTCGTTTTTTCGCATGCCGCCAGGCCCAGAATGCCTACGAGTGCCGCGAGTAATATTGCATTTTTCATTGCTATGCTCCTGTCAGGTTGTAAGGGACCAAAATCGTGGGGCGTATTTGCCACGTTGATTTCCATACATCTTACTCTACACCCCGGGTCAATGTCGATTTTCGCAAAGCGTCTGCAAGCGGCGTAGTCCACAAACACCTATTCGTTTGCAGGAAAACACCTACAAAGGCTATGCCATATGCATCGCTTGCCGGCGTCATAACGCGCGCACGGGTCACGCGCTAGTCGGCATGCACGCCCGCGGCGATCGCAATCTTGCGGATCCCGGCGGTGGCCTGGTTTAAGTAGGCGGCGAATTCCGGCGGCGATTCGATCATCACATCAGCACCTTGCTTCGCAAGCTTCGCGCGGACCGATGGCAAGGCTGCGATCTGTATTAGCTGCGCGCTTAGCTTCTGCAGCACTATGGGGGGCAGGTGTGCCGGCGCGACGATGCCATACCACTGCGCCGCGACATAGCCGGGGAAACCGGCTTCCGCCGTCGTCGGCACTTCGGGCATAAGCGCCGAACGGCTTTTCGCGGCAATCGCGAGCGCGCGCAGTCGGCCCGCCTTCACCTGCGGCTCAACCGAAATCATGTTAAGCATCATCATCTGCACTTCGTTGGAGACGAGCCCGGTCACCGCGACGCCGCCGCCCTTGTATGGCACATGGACTACGTTGATTCCCGTCAATGCCTTGAACTGTTCGGTGGCGAGATGCGGCGCGCCGGCAACGCCGCCGGAGCCGTAGAAGTATTTGCCCGGGTGTTCCTTCAGGAGCGCGATCAGCTCCTGCAGTGAACGCACGGGCAATTGCGGGTTCACGACAATGACCATGTCGAGTTTCGCCACGCGCATGACCGGTGCGAAATCGACGAGCAAATTGTACGGCAAGTGTTCGTTCACGGCGCTCGTGATCAGCTGGTTGTTGCCGAACATGCCGAGCGTATAGCCATCGGGCGCCGCCTTGGCGACGAGATTCGCGCCGATGCTGCCGCTGGCGCCCGGCCGGTTGTCGACGACGATCTGCTGATGAAAGGACTCCGCGAGCGGCTGCGCGATGATACGGGCAACCGTATCGTACGACCCGCCCGCCACGAACGGCACGATCAGCCGCACGGGCTTGTCGGGATAACCCGCCGCCGGTGCGACGCCGCTCGTGCAAACCGCCAGCAGCGCCAACAGCGCGAACACGCTGTGCATTACGGTTTCTTCGCCATCCCGAGCTCGGTCATGACGCCCTTCAGTTCGTCGTACTGCGCGGCCATGAACTTGCGCGAATTCTCCGCGTCGCGATAAGTGATTTCCCACTGGTTTTTTTCCGCGTAGGAACGGAACTCATCGCTGCTCGTAATGCGGCGGAATATGTTCTCCCAATAAGCGGCCTGTGCCGCGGTGATATTTTTCGCGCCGATGATGCCGCGCCAGTTCTCGAGCACGCCCTTGAATCCCAGTTCCGGCCAGGTCGGCGCCGCAGCGAGCGGCCCGCTCATGCGCCTCGGCGAACTTACCGCGAGCACGCGCAGTTTTCCGCTCGCCACGAACGGCGCGACTTGCACCGTACCTGCCGAGATCACGTCCACATGCCCGCCGAGCAGCGCGGTAACTGCCTCACCCGAGGAATTGAAGACGACCAATTTCGTTTTGGTGACATCGACCCCGCCGGACAGCAACGGCATGGCGAACGACATGTGGTGAGTGCCGCCCGGTGCGCTGCTGAGAGCGAGGCTGAGCGACGCCGGCGCCTGGCGCAACGCTTCGATCAGATCCTTGCCGGTTTTCAGCGGTGAATCGGCTTGCACGGCAATGGCAATGTACTCCGTCAGCAACACCGACAAAGGGGTGAAGTCCGTATACGTCACCGGGTTGTGGCCGTTGATATGGTTCGCCAGCAGCGTCATCGACGTGACGCAGAGGTTATGCGGGTCGCCCGCGCGCTGCGCAAGATAGTTATAAGCGATGGCGTGACCGCCGCCGGGGCGATTTGAGATGCTGCTCGAGACTGTCAGGAGCTTGAGGTCGCCCCAGATACGCGTGACGGTGCGTCCCGTGGTGTCGAGCGAACCGCCGGCACTCGACGGCACGATAACGTCGACGTTGCGCTGCGGGCTCCAGTTCTGCGCGCACGCAACTCCCGCCCCCAGTACACTAACCAATGCCGCTGCAACTCGCCCTGCTTTCAGCATGACCCTTCTCCTCGCGCAAAAATTCCGCCAGCGGCCCGCGGCCGCAGCGTGTCAGTTTGACTTCATGTTGATCCGCGCCTGTTCGGCCTGCTCCGGGGTCATCGCGTCGATCAGGTTTTCGAGGTAAGGCGTAGTGCGAACGACCACGTAGCGCGCGAACGGCGAGCTGACCTTGACCTCGTACTTTTCGCCGCGCGCGGCCTGCAGGATATCGCCGCTCGTGAGCGACTTCTTTTCGCCTTTGCATTGCGCGGCCAGCTCGCCGTACAAAACGTAGACGAAAGTTTCATGTGCCGCCGCCGCTTCGGCGTCGACACTGCCGGCCGGCGCCTCGCAATAACCGAACGCGAGGCGCTCGCCCTCGATCCAGTTCGCGCGCCGCGCTGACACCGGCGGCGCGTCGAACGCGTCGACGACCGGGTAATAGCAGAGTTTGACGCCTTCGATCACGGCCTGCGACCGGCCCTGCGCCTTCTGATGCTTGTCGCGGTCGCCAACGTTATATTTCTGGTTGACCTCGCCTACCGTCATTGCCTTGTCCGGCACCGCTTCGTCTTCGGCGAGCCCGACCACCGTCCACGTTTTGTCCTTGATATACAAATAAGAGCAGTCGCCGTCTTCCGTCGCCCGCATCGAATGGCGCGCGTAGGCCGGCGCATGCACGAACGTGCCGGTCGGCGCGATGCGCCGGTCTTTGCCGACGATGGCATTGAGTTTGCCGCGCACGGGAAAAATTAGCAGCTCGTTGGGGTGGTAATGCAGTTCGGAGCCGGTGCCGGCCGTCTTGTTGACGAGGCAGAAGTACATGTACTTGCCCTCGATCACAGGCCCACGCGCGCTCGACAGATGCGGCGTCAGGAAATTGCTCTCCATATTTTCGAAACGGTGAAATGCCATGCTGCGGGTTCCTTTACCTGGAAAGTAGAGACTATTCGGCTTTGATGCCCGCTTCGCTGATGACC
>JBDSSV010000074.1:0-3214 GCA_039928535.1 Burkholderiales bacterium | reverse complement strand
GGTTGTTTTTTCATCAGCATAAATACTCCCTGTCATCAGTCTCGAAAAAAATATTGCCTCACTCCGCCTTTATCTTTGCCTGCTTGATGACCTGCGCCCAGCGCGCAAGTTCGCGCTTGATGTGGGCCGCAAACTCGGCCGGAGTGCCGCCGGCGGGATCGGCGCCTTCGCCGGCAAGGCGCTCGCGCACGTCGGGCATATGCACGACCTTGGCAATCTCGCGGTTCAACAGTTCGACGACAGACTTCGCCGTGCCGGCTGGCGCGAGCACGCCATACCACGACGCGGTTTCGTAACCGGCTACGCCGGATTCGGCCACGGTCGGCAAGTCCGGCATTGCAGGAGACCGTTTCGCGCTGGTCATCGCGAGCGGTCGTAACCGCGCAGCGCGCACCAAGGGCAGAATCGCCACCGTACTGGAGAACATCAATTGCACCTGGCCGCTCAGCAGATCCGTCAGAGCGGGTGACAGGCCCTTGTAAGGAACGTGCACCATCTCGGTTCCCGTCATCATCTTGAAGAGTTCAGCGGCAAGGTGGGACGAGCCGCCGCTGCCGTTGGAAGCGAAGTTGAGCTGGCCGGGTTTCGCTTTCGCGAGTTGTATCAACTCCTTGACGGTTTTTGCCTGCACCGCCGGATGCACGACGAGAATGAGTGGCGCCGATGCAATCAGACAAACCGGCGTGAAGTCTTTGACCGGATCGTAGGTGAGCCTGGGGTGCAGATTCGGATTGATACCGTGGCTCGCCACGCCGCCCAGAAATAACGTGTAGCCGTCAGGCGCCGAGTGCGCCGCTGTTTCCGCGCCTATCATGCCGCCGGCGCCTGACCTGTTGTCAATGACGAACTGCTGGCCGAGCGCGGCAGTCAGCTTGTTGCCGACCATGCGCGCCATCGTGTCGTTGCCGCCGCCTGGCGGGAACGGCACGATGAAGCGGATGGGGCGGTTAGGATAGTCCTGCGCCGCCGCGGCACTGATGAATGCCACCGCGGCGCAAGCGATTGCCGTTCTGAATACCACGACGCTACAGCACTCCTGACATGCCGCCGTCCAGGTGCACGCTGGTGCCGGTGACGTAGCTTGCCGCTGCAGAACAGAGGAACACGATGACGTTGGCTGCTTCCGCGGCTTCGCCGAAGCGGCCGAGCGGAATCTGCTTGGCGTCTTTCGCGTAGTACTCGTCGGCACTGACGCCCGTTTTCGCGATGCGCCGCTCGTGCTGACCGGATTTGATCTTGCCGATGCACACGGTGTTGACGAGAATATTGTCGGCCGCGAATTCCTTCGACATGGCCTTGGTGAGCGCGAGGCCCGCCGCCCGCGAGATAGTGGTTGGCATCGAGCCCGCGCCGGGCTGCTTGGCGCTTGAAATAGTGATGTTGATGACGCGTCCACCGCCGCGTTTCTGCATGTGCGGGACGGCCAGTCGCGTGCAGCGGATGGCCCCGAAGACTTTAAGCTCGATGTCAGCACGCCAGGTGTCGTCCTTTATTTCGAGAAAGGCCCCGCGCGCCGACGTGCCGGCATTGTTCACGAGAATATCGATCCCGCCGTATTGCTTGACGACGGCGTTGATGAACCGCTCGATGTCCTCCATCTTGCTCATGTCGGCCGCCATGCCGAACGCGTCGCCGCCGGCGCGCTTTATTTCCGCGACGGTCGTCTCGACGCGCTCGGCATTGCGCGCGCAGATAGCGACCTTGGCGCCTTCGCGCGCGAATTCGAGCGCGCTCGCTTTGCCTATGCCTTCGGTGCCGCCGGTAACGATGGCGACTTTGCCTTTGAGTCCGAGATCCATTTTGTTCCCCCGTTTGAAAATCTGCCTGCAGAATATTACTCGGGTTTGATGCCCGCTGATTTTATGACCTTTGCCCACTTGATAATTTCGCTGCGTATATAGACCGTAAGTTCGCCGGGCGTGCTGCCAAGCGGATCGGCGGCGAGATCGAGAAAACGCTTTCTCACTTCCGGCGCCGCGAGGGCCCTGTTGATCTCATTGTTCACGCGCGCAACGATGGACGGCGGCGTCGCGGCGGGCGCGACTATCGCGTACCAGTTGCCAACCTCATAGCCGGGCAGGCCCGACTCCGCGATCGTCGGCATGTCGGGGACCACTGCGGTGCGCTTGGCGCTGGTGACGGCGATGCCG
This sequence comes from Burkholderiales bacterium, assembly GCA_039928535.1. Lineage (GTDB taxonomy): Bacteria > Pseudomonadota > Gammaproteobacteria > Burkholderiales > SG8-41 > PALSA-1004. Next base: position 1,064 of record JBDSSV010000074.1, on the reverse strand, counting down.
CGCAGTTTGCCTTCCTTGACGAACGGCAGCGCCGACGAGATGCCGGAAAAATAAAGTCCAACCTGGCCCGCGAGCAAGTCGGTCAGCGCGGGACCGCCGCCTTTGTACGGGACGTGCACCATGTCGACACCGGCCATGCTTTTGAACAATTCGCCCGCGAGATGCGGCGGAGTGCCGATACCGGCGGACGCAAAATTGAGTTGTCCGGGCTTTGCTTTCGCAAGGTCGATGAGGTCCTTCACGGTTTTCACCGGCGTCCCCGGGTGCGCCACGAGCATGCTGGGCGCCGTGCCGACCAGGCTGACCGCGCTGAAGTCCCTGGTGGGATCGTAGGACAGCTTTTTGTGCAGCCCGGGATTGATCGAAAGCGGCGCGGTGCCGCCGAAAAGGAGCGTGTAGCCGTCGGCAACCGCGCGGGCGGCCAGTTCCGCGCCTATGATCCCGCCCGCGCCGCCACGATTGTCGATCACGACCTGCTGACCCATCTGTTCGGTCAGTTTCTGCGCGATGAGACGCCCCAGAATGTCGTTGGGGCCACCCGGCGGAAACGGCACGATCATGCGGACGGCTTTACCCGGATAGCTCTGCGCGCTGCCGTCGGATGGCGCGAACAGCACTGGCAGCAGTATGCTGGCGAGCACGCAGGCTCTTGAAGCAGTCATCGTATTGGCGGTGCGTTGCGAACGGCGTGGTGAAAAGGCGAGAAGCGGATTTTCGCACGAGTTGCGCAATTGCCGAAGCCCCCTTTCGAGCATACTATTGACTTAGACGCGACTGCCGCGGCCGAGGAGACCTTGATTATGTTGCATAGCCTTGCATTAAATCGTAGCAGCGGCGGGAACGGTCGTCGCGATATTTATCGTGTCGTTATGTGCAGTCTCGTTGTGCTGGCTGCCTGCGTCTTCGCCGTGAATCCGGTGCGCGCCGCGGAATCCCCGCGCGCCGACGGTCGTGAAGCGTTGACGGTCGATGCGTTTTCCGTCGTTAAAGTGATCGTCAAAGCCGTTCCCGATGCACGCAGCCGCAATTCGCTCGGCGGCGAACGCGAAGGCACGGGCATCGTG
>JBDSSV010000073.1:0-4324 GCA_039928535.1 Burkholderiales bacterium | reverse complement strand
CCGCCGCGACAGTCCAGGCGGCAGCGATCAAAGCCGCGGCGCGGGCTTAATTGAAAAATGACCGGAACTGAGCCATGCAGCAGATTCTAGTAGTCGATGACGAAGTCGGCATCCGCGAACTCCTGTCGGAGATTCTGCGCGACGAAGGCTATCAGGTGCGGCTTGCCGAAAACGCAGGGCAGGCGCGCGCGCAGCGCACGCAGAACCGCCCCGATCTCGTGCTGCTCGATATCTGGATGCCGGACACCGACGGAATTACGCTGTTGAAGGAATGGGCCAGCGCGGGACTGCTGACCATGCCGGTGGTCATGATGTCGGGTCACGGCACCATCGATACCGCGGTGGAGGCAACGCGCATCGGCGCCTACGATTTCCTCGAAAAGCCGATCGCGCTGCAAAAACTGCTGGCGACAGTCGGCCGCGCGTTGAAACGCGGCGAGCAGCAGGTCAAACCGACGCTGATGCTGGCAACGCTCGGCCGCGCGCCCGTGGTCACCGAACTCAAGCAGCGTCTGGAACGCCTCGCGAACCAGAAATCGCCGCTGCTGATGGTGGCCGAGCCGGGCAGCGGCGCCGAGTTGTGCGCGAGATTCGTGCACCAGCCCAATCCGCTGCCGGGCAAACCAAACGCGCCGTGGGTCGAGCCTGAAAATCTCGCGTTATTGGCGGAGGCGCCGCTGGATCTCCTGAACCAGGCGCGCGAAGGCACGCTGTTTCTGCCCGAGATCGGCGATCTCAACCGCGTAGAGCAAAAAGGGCTGCTGCTGATTACCGGCAAGCTCGAGAAATACAATTCACGCCTGATCTGCGCGACCGCGCGCGCGCTGCCCGAACTGGTCGCGCAGGGCGCGTTCGATGCCAAGCTCTACGCGATCATTGCCGCCGTTACGGTGAACGTACCGAGCCTGCGCCAGCATCGCGAGGATGTGCCGGACCTCGCCAATCTTTTCCTGTTGCGCAGCATCGAAGCCAAGGAAGTTTCCGCGCGTCATTTCAGCACCGCTGCGTTGAACGCGCTGCGCAATTATGACTGGCCGGGCAATCTCAATCAGTTGGAAAGCGTGGTGCGCACGCTGGCGCTGACGGCATCCGCCGATGAAATCGGCGTCAACGATGTGAACCAGGCACTGCCGTCATACGGCAAGCCGCCGGCATCAGCGCCGTCGTCTCTGCAACTCGATCTGCCGCTGCGGGAAGCGCGCGATGCATTTGAGCGCGTCTATTTCGAGCATCATATCGGCAAGGAAGGCGGCAACATGAGCCGCGTCGCCGACAGCGTCGGGCTCGAGCGCACGCATCTTTACCGCAAGCTGAAGCAGCTCGGCATCAAGCTCGCGCGGCGCGCTGACGACTAGCGCACGGACGCCGGCACTGCGTGCGTTACGTAGCCAAAGACGCCGGATTCTAAGATAATTGCGGCTCCGGCAAGTCTTCGTCTCCCCCCGCAAGGAATATTCGAATGGGCTCCCGCCTAGAACTCACCAACGCGATCCGCGCGCTGGCAATGGATGCCGTGCAACAGGCGAATTCAGGTCATCCGGGCATGCCCATGGGCATGGCGGAAATTGCCGAGGTGCTGTGGCGTCACCATCTAAAACACAATCCTGCGGATCCGCACTGGGCAGACCGCGACCGCTTCGTGATTTCGAACGGCCACGGCTCGATGCTGCTGTACGCGCTTCTGCATCTCACCGGCTACGATCTGTCGATCGACGACATCCGGCATTTCCGGCAACTGCATTCGAAAACTCCCGGCCACCCGGAGTACGGCCTGACGCCCGGTGTCGAAACCACAACCGGGCCGCTCGGCCAGGGCCTGGCCAACGCGGTGGGCATGGCCCTCGCGGAAAAACTGCTGGCTGCAGAGTTTAACCGCGCCGGCCACACGATAGTCGATCATCACACCTACGTTTTTCTCGGCGACGGTTGCCTGATGGAAGGTATTTCGCATGAGGCATGCTCGCTCGCCGGCACGCTGGGAGTGGGCAAGCTGACGGCGTTTTATGACGACAACGGCATATCCATCGACGGCCAGGTGCATGGCTGGTTTACCGATGACACGCCCAAGCGCTTCGAGGCTTATGGCTGGCACGTGGTGCCGCACGTCGATGGGCACGACCCCGACGCCATCGACGCTGCGCTCAAAGCTGCTCTGGCAATTACTGACCGGCCCAGCCTTATTTGCTGCAAGACGGTAATCGGTAAGGGCTCGCCGAAGCGCGCCGGCACGGCCAAGGCACATGGGGAGGCCCTCGGCGCCGACGAAGTGGCGGCGACGCGCGCGGCCATCGGCTGGAGGTCGCCGGCGTTCGTCGTTCCTGAAGCGATCTATGCCGACTGGGATCAGCGCGCGAAAGGCGCTGCCGCCCAGAGTGAGTGGGACACGCGCTTTGCCGCTTATAAAAAAGCGTATCCGGAAGTTGCCAGCGAATTCAAACGCCGGACGGCCGGCGAATTGCCTGCAGATTTTTCTGCCATGGCCGCAGCCGCGGTCGAAAGCGCGAACACGAAAGGCGAAACGGTCGCCACGCGCAAAGCATCGCAGATCGCGCTCACGCAACTCGCGCCGCGCCTGCCCGAACTTATCGGCGGGTCGGCCGATTTGATGGGCAGCGTGTTCACGAACTGGCCGGGCAGCAAAGTCGTTACACGCGAGTCGCCGGGCAATATCGTGAATTTCGGCGTGCGTGAATTCGCGATGGCCGCGATTACCAACGGCCTGGCACTGCACGGCGGTTACATCCCGGAAACCGGCACATTCCTGACGTTTTCCGATTACTCGCGCAATGCGCTGCGCATGGCCGCGTTGATGAAGCTGCGCAACATATTCGTGTTCACTCACGATTCGATCGGGCTCGGCGAAGACGGGCCTACGCATCAATCGGTCGAGCACACGGCGAGCCTGCGGCTGATTCCCAATATGGCGGTATGGCGTCCGTGCGACACGGTGGAATGTGCGGTCGCGTGGGGCGCGGCATTGCAACGCGTCAACGGTCCGACTTGCTTAATTTTGTCGCGGCAGAACGTCGCGTTCCAGCAGCGCAACGCCGCGCAGATCGCCGCCGTCGCGCGCGGCGGCTACGTGCTTGCCGATGCGGACGGCAACAAACCGCGTGCCGTGATCATCGCAACGGGTTCCGAAATACCGCTGGCGATGGCGTCACGCGAGCAATTGCAGAAAGAAGGCATCCCGGTGCGCGTAGTGTCGATGCCGTGCACCTCGGTATTTGATGCGCAGGATGAGGCTTATCGTGCGTCGGTACTGCCGCCGGGCGTGCCACGCGTGGCGGTTGAGGCTGGCGTGACCGATGGCTGGCGGAAATATGTGGGTGCGGCAGATTCTAAGTCGGGCGCGGTCGTCGGCATCGACCGCTTCGGCGAATCGGCGCCCGCCGGCGAATTGTTCAAGTTTTTTGGTTTTACCGTCGAACATGTGGTCGCGGTCGTAAAGAGATTGTTGTAAAAGCGGGTAGGCAGTAAGGCATCGTCAGCAAGATATTCTGGAGACAGGCATGACAATCAAAGTTGGCATCAATGGATTTGGACGCATCGGACGCATGGTTTTCCGTGCAGCAGTGCAGCACTTTCCCGACATCGAGATCGTGGGGATCAACGACCTGCTCGAGCCGGACTACCTCGCATACATGCTGCGCTACGACTCGGTGCACGGCCGCTTCCACGGCGACATCGGCGTGGAGGGCACTACGCTGATAGTCAACGGCAAGCGCATACGGTTAACCTCCGAAAAAGATCCCGCGCAGCTGAAGTGGGGGGACGTCGGCGCCGATGTCGTCGTCGAGTCGACAGGGCTTTTCCTGACCACGGAAACCTGCGAGAAGCATCTGGCGGCGGGCGCGAAGAAAGTGATCATGTCAGCACCATGCAAAGACGATACTCCGATGTTTGTGTTCGGCGTGAACGACAAGACCTATAAAGGACAGGCGATCATCTCGAACGCCTCGTGCACCACGAACTGTCTGGCGCCCGTGGCGAAAGTGCTCAACGACACCTGGGGCATCAAGCGCGGCCTCATGACGACGGTACACGCGGCGACGGCCACGCAGAAAACAGTGGACGGTCCATCCAACAAGGACTGGCGCGGCGGCCGCGGCATACTCGAGAACATCATTCCGTCGTCCACCGGCGCGGCCAAGGCCGTCGGCGTGGTGATTCCAGAACTCAACAAGAAACTCACCGGCATGGCGTTCCGCGTGCCGACGTCCGATGTCTCTGTGGTGGACCTCACCGTGGAACTCAATAAGCCGGCGACCTACGCCGGCCAGGCCATCATCAGCAATGCCAGCTGCACCACCAACTGCCTGGC
>JBDSSV010000072.1:0-3335 GCA_039928535.1 Burkholderiales bacterium | reverse complement strand
CGTGCTGGGCGGGTGAAGCGGTGGTCGCAGTTGCGGCCGAGACGCGTGCGCAAGCGGAGGATGCGGCGCAACTGGTTAATATCGAATGGGAAGAGCTGCCCGCCGTGACCGATTCCGAGACTGCGCTCGATCGGGGAACACCCGTTATTCATCCGGAGCTCGGCGACAACCTGGCCTACCGGCGTGAGGTCGATACCGGTGGTGTGGATGAGGCGTTCATCAACGCGTATAAAGTCGCGGCAGCGACTTTCCATACCAGCCGCCACACTGCGGTTACGCTCGAGCCGCGCTCGATTCTGGCCGACTTCAATCCGGCAGAGCGGCAGCTTACCGTTTATCACTCGACCCAGGTTCCGTACATGATGCAATGGATCCTGGCGAAGCACTTCGAGTTGCCCGAGGTCAACGTGCGGGTAATCGCGCCCGATGTTGGCGGCGGTTTCGGCGCGAAGATTCACATCTACGGCGACGAAATGACGGCGGTCGCGGTGAGTATCATGCTTGGCCGCCCCGTCAAGTTCGTTGCTGACCGCATGGAATCGTTTGTGACCGATTTTCATGCGCGCGGCCACAGTGTCAAAGCGCGCATGGCGGTGTCGAAAGCGGGCGATATCCTCGGTATCGAGATCGACGACTTGTACGGTATCGGGCCGTATTCCGGCTACCCGCGCGGCAGCGCAAATGAGGCCAAGCAGGTAATTAATCTCGTCGGCGGCCCGTATAAAAACCGCACCTATCGGGGCCGCACGCGCGTCGTGTTCCAGAACAAGAACATGTACGGCCAGTATCGCGCCGTCGGGCATCCGATAGCGTGCGCCGTTACGGAAGGCTTGGTTGATTTCGCCGCCGACGCGATCGGAATGGACCCCGCGGAGTTCCGCCGCCGCAACTATATTCCCGCCGACGCTTATCCTTACACGCTGGTAACCGGGCCGGTGTTCGAAAAACTTTCGCAGCACGAAGCGCACGACAAGTTGCTCAACCTCATGAACTACTCTGCGCTGCGCGCGGATCAGGCGGAGCTCAGGAAACGCGGCTGCTACCGCGGTATCGGACTGGCGGCGTTTGTCGAGATGTCCAACCCTTCGGCCGCCACCTACGGTCAGGGCGGCGCGTCGATCGCCGCTCAGGACGGCTGCACCATCAAGCTCACCGCGACCGGCGGCATTATCTGCGCCGCGAGTATCAATGAGATCGGGCAGGGGGCGGCGACGATCGTGGCGCAGATCGCCGCCTCCGCGGTCGGCGTGACGTTGGACAAGGTCAAGGTGGTGATCGGCGATACCGATGTGACGCCCTACGGCGGCGGCAATTGGGGATCGCGCGGCACCGGCATCGGCGGTGAAGCGGTGCTGCAGGCCGGCAATGCGCTGCGTCAGAACATCCTGACGTTCGTCGCTCGGCTGACGCAAACCGAGGCGTCGCTGCTCGATATCCGCCACGGCAAGGTGGTGGATGCTGCAACCGGCGCCGAGCGCATGACGTTGGAGGAAGTAGCGCGTACAGCCTATTTTCGCTGCGATAAGGTGCCCAAGGACTTTTCTCCCGAGCTGGTGGTCACTCGCCACTATGCGCAGAAAACCTACGACGGTATCTGTACCAACGGCATCCAGGGCTGCTATCTTGAGGTCGATGTCGACACTGGTTTCGTCAATCTGCTCAGGCACTGGGTGGTGGATGATTGCGGTACGGTGATTAATCCGCTGCTGGTCGACGAACAGATTCGCGGCGGGGTCGTGCAGGGCTTCGGCGCGGCGCTCTTCGAGGAGTGTATTTACAGCCCGGAAGGGCAGCTTTCGAACGGCAGTCTGATCGACTATCTGGTGCCGATGGCGCGAGAAATGCCGGACATCGAGGTCGGCCACGTGTCCACGCCGACCGCAACGTCGGAGCTGGGCGCGAAGGGAGCGGGCGAAGCCGGCACTGCGGGTTCGCCCGCGGCGGTTATGAACGCGATCAACGACGCATTAAAACCGTTCGGCGCGCGCGTCACGGCTCAGCCGTTCACGCCCGAGCGCATCTTGCGCGCGCTGGGACAGGTATGAGAAGACGTAGGGAGAGCAGGATTCGACAAGGAGGAGGCGTATGCGCAAATCGGTAATCGCAGCAGGTGTTGTCAATACAGCCGTATGCTGCGCGTTCTGTACACCCATCGCATATTCGCAGGCCTACCCGGCTAAACCGATCCGCATGGTGGTTGGCTTTGCGCCCGGTGGCGCGCCGGACTTCCTGGCGCGCATCATCGGGCAGAAGCTTAATGAGAGCCTAGGGCAGACCATAGTCGTCGACAACCGGCCCGGCGCGACTGGCAACATCGGCGCTGAAATCGTGGCCAAGGCGCCGCCGGATGGCTACACGCTGCTGATGGGCACGGTATCGCTTGCGATCAGTGCGACGCTATACGGCAAGTTACCGTTTAGCGTGACCAAGGATTTTGCCCCGGTCTCGCGGGTTGCGTCGGTACCGCTGATACTCGTGGTGCATCCTGCGGTGCCGGCGAAGAGCGTGAAGGACCTGATCCAGCTCGCCAAGGCGAAACCGGGCAGTTTTAACTACGCATCTGTAGGAAACGGCAGCCCGCAGCACCTGTCGGGCGAATTGTTTAAGACCCTGGGGGGTGTCAACATGGTGCATATCCCCTATAAAGGTGGCGCACCTGCCACCGCCGCGGTATTAGGCGGGGAAGCGCAGTTATTCTTCGCTGGCATGCCGCCGGCTTTGCCGCACGTGAGGTCCGGACGACTACGCGCGGTGGCGGTGACGACGGGCAAACGCTCGCCCGCGGCGCCGGATGTGCCCACAGTCATCGAATCCGGTCTCGCCGGATTCGAGGTGGATAACTGGCATGGAATTTTTGCGACCGGTGGCGTGCCGCAAGCCATTGTGGCCAAACTTCACGGCGAGCTTGCCAAGGTGCTTAAAATGCAGGATGTTCGTGACCGGTTGTTAAGCGAAGGTGCGGAACCGGTTACCAGTACGCCGGACGAGTTCTCGGTTTTCCTGAAGTCAGAAGTTACTAAATGGGCAGACGTGGTCAAAGCTTCGGGTGCGAAGGCAGATTGATGGCACGCGAAGTAAGGCGCGACAGGCAAGCTGTTGCAGGCGGTGGCTGGCGCCGGGCGCACTCGGTATGTTCTACCAGCGGGAGCTGTTTGTTCCGTTCTCGAAACGCAGGCTGCAGATATCGGGCAGTTACTACGCCAAGGATCTAAGTCGACCCCATTTACGCTCAAACGGAAAGTCATGAAACCAACCAATCTCATCGTCATCATGTCCGACGAGCACAATCCGAAGATCATGGGTTGCAACGGGCATCCAATCGTCAAAACACCCAA
>JBDSSV010000071.1:0-3941 GCA_039928535.1 Burkholderiales bacterium | reverse complement strand
GGATCGAGCGCAACATCGGTGATGACGCCCAATTCGGGAAAATGTTTTTTAAGCGCAGCAACTGCGCGCGGCACGAGGCCTTTGGGATTGGTTGCTTCGCGGCCGTCCGCTGTCTTGAGATTGCGTTCGATGGCGGGAAACAAGGCGACCGCGGGAATGCCGAGGGCGACGCATTCTCCCGCGTGCATCAGCAGCTTGTCTATCGTGTAGCGGCGGACTCCAGGCATTGAAGCGACGGGAACCGTGCGCCGCTTGCCGTCGATTACGAAGACCGGATAGATCAGATCGTCGGTGGTCAAACGGTTTTCGCGCATCAGACGGCGTGAAAATTCGTCGCGCCGGTTACGCCGCATCCGGCGCTGCGGAAACTCACCGAGAATTTTCATGAACTAACTCAAGTAGCTGAAACATAGAAAGTATTTTTTTCAGGGTGGCGGGAACTTGGAATAATTATAGTAGTCCTAGATGTTAGACGGCGTTTAATCGTCTCCCGCTTCTCCTCCCTGAGCGGGCGCCTTAATCCTGTTAAGGCTTTTACCCCCGGTTTTACTCCCCTTTAACCGGGGGTTTTTTATTTCGATCCAACGCTCAACCAGCGTTGGATTTGCTTGGCGGCATCCACGATACCGATTTTGCGCGTGCTCGAAAAGAGTTGGGCACTGCAATTATCGTAATCGCGCGCGAGCGCCGCGTTGACTTCGCGTAATGTTGCCTGCGCTTTCTGCTGGCCGAGCTTGTCCGCTTTGCTTAACAATATATGCACCGGCACGCCGGTCGGTTTCAACCAACCGATCAATTGCTGATCAAGCTCGGTGAGCGGCCGCCGCACGTCCATGATCAGAATCACGCCGCGCAAACTTTCGCGCGTCTGCAGGTAACCGCCTACCAGTTCATGCCAATGCGCGCGCGCGGCAGCGGGCACCGCCGCATAGCCGTAGCCGGGCAGATCGACGAGATAACGCTCGGGCCCGACGCTGAAGAAATTGATATGCTGGGTGCGCCCCGGGGTTTTGCTGACGAATGCCATGCGATTGCGCTGCGCGAGGGCATTGATCGCGCTTGATTTGCCGGCATTGGAACGGCCCGCGAATGCGACTTCGGCGCCATGTGCCGGTGGCAATGCGTGCGATTGCGCAACGGTGGTGATGAATTCGATATTGCGCAGCGTTGTCATCGGGACTGCCGCCTAGCCTCTAAGAAGGGATTTCGATAGAATACGGCGTTTTCGTCCGGTTGCAATGTCGCAAAGGGTTTCTATGAGATTTATAACGGCGCTGCTGGCGTCGATTTGCGCCGTCCATATTCTGGCCGGCAACGCGGCTGAGCCCGCGGCCAAGGCCGACCCGGCGCAGGCGCAGGCCATCGTCACCAAAGTTTGCGCCGCGTGTCACGCTGCGGACGGTAACAGCGTGAGCCCGGTAAATCCTGTATTGGCCGGCCAGCATGCTGAATACGTCGCCAAGCAACTAGCCGATTTCAAAGCCAACAAGGACCGCAAAAATGCGGTGATGCTCGGCATGGCTTCGGCGCTGTCGCCGCAGGACATGCAGAATCTGGGCGCTTATTTTGAAGCGCAGAAGCCCAAAAACCGCGCCGCGAAAGATCCGGCGCTCGTCAAGCTCGGTCAGCAGGTTTATCGCGGCGGCATCATGAGTAAAGGCGTGGCTGCGTGCGCCTCGTGCCACGGCCCGACTGGTGCCGGCGTGCCGGCGCAGTTTCCGCGTGTGGGTGCGCAGTACGCCGACTACTCCATTGCGCAACTGCAAAGCTTCCGCACGGGCGAACGCGCCAACGATCCAAACCGGATCATGCGCACTATCGCCGCCAAACTGTCGGACGGCGAAATCAAGGCCGTGTCTGAATATATGGCCGGACTGCGCTGATGCCGGAGTTCGATTCTGCCAAAAGGCGGCTGCGGCCGCCTTTTTTAATTGTTCCGCTCCGCTGCGTTCGCGCTGGCAAAATAATTCCGCGCGGCAGCCAGCGTTAGTTCTATCTCGGCGCTGCCATGAGAGGAAGACACGAAACCCGCTTCGAATGCCGACGGCGCGAAATACACGCCCTGTGCGAGCATGGCGTGAAAGAACGCATTGAAAGCCGCCACGTCGCATTGCAGGACTTCCGCGTAGCTGCGCGGCGGTGTCGCGCGAAAGTAAAGCCCGAACATTCCGCCGATGGCTTGCGCCGAAAATTCCGCATTGCAGGCGTCGGCCGCAGCGGTTAAACCGTCGGTCAATGTACGCGTCGTGGCGGTAAGGCGCTCAAAACATCCGGGCGTATCGATTGCCTTGAGCGTCGCCAGCCCGGCGGCAACCGCAACGGGATTGCCGGAAAGAGTGCCGGCCTGATAGACGGGGCCGAGCGGCGCGATGCATGCCATGACGTCGCGCCGTCCGCCGAACGCCCCCAGCGGCATGCCGCCGCCCACGACCTTGCCCAGAGTGACAATGTCGGCGGTAATTCCAAACAGGCCCTGCGCGCCGCGCGGTCCGACGCGAAAGCCGGTCATCACTTCGTCGAATATCAACAGCGATCCATGGCGGTTGCACAATTCGCGCAATGCCTCGAGAAAACCGCGCTCGGGCATGACCAGATTCATGTTGCCGGCGACCGGCTCGACGATTACGCCAGCGAGTTTGGCGCCGTGGCGTGCGAAGGCGGCTTCCAGCATCTCGGTGTTGTTATATTCGAGTACCAGCGTGTCCGCGGCGGTCGCGGGCGGCACGCCGGCAGAACTGGGGTTGCCGAGGGTCAACGCGCCGGACCCCGCTTTTACGAGTAGCGCGTCGGCATGACCATGGTAGCAGCCTTCGAATTTGACGATCTTCGTGCGTCCGGTGAACCCGCGCGCGAGACGTATCGCGCTCATGGTAGCTTCGGTCCCCGAGCTGACGAGTCGCACCTGCTCCACGCCCGGCACGCGCCGGCATAGCAATTCCGCGAGTTCGACTTCGGCCGCAGTCGGCGCGCCAAAACTCAGGCCGTGGTTTATCGCTTCGTGTACGGCCGCGATGACCTGCGGGTGCGCGTGGCCGAGAATCAGCGGTCCCCACGAACCCACGTAGTCTATGTACGCTTTGCCATCCGCGTCCCATACCTGCGCGCCGCTGCCGCGCGCAAAAAAGCGCGGCGTGCCGCCGACCGCGCGAAACGCGCGCACCGGGGAATTGACGCCGCCGGGAATTACGCGCTGAGCGGCGTTGAATAGCTCGTCATTACGCGATGTCATGTCGCCACAGCCTGAAACATTCGGCAAAACTCCTGCGTAGCGACCCCGATATCGGGCGCCGCGAACACGGCGGATATTACTGCAACCGCATCCACGCCCGCGGTGATCAATTCGCCGGCATTGGCGAGGGTGATGCCGCCGATCGCAACCACCGGCAGGCCGAGTGCGCGCGCGGCCGGCAACAATGAAAGCGGTGCACGAACGGCGTGCGGTTTGACCGATGAGGCGAAAAAGCTGCCGAAGGCGATGTAGTCGGCACCGGCCGCTCGCGCAGCGTGCGCGCGTTGCAGATCGGCATAGCAAGAGGCGCCGAGAATTTTTCCGCCGCCCAGCCGGGCGCGCGCGACGCCGACTGCTGCGTCGTCAGCGCCCACGTGAACTCCGTCCGCGTCCAGTAAATGCGCCAGCTCGACGTCGTCGTTGATGATGAATGTCGCGCGGTAGCGGCGGCACAGATCGCGCAGGGCTTCGGCTTGGCCGTAGCGCGCGGCACCGTTGACGATCTTGTTGCGGTATTGAAGGAGTCGCGCGCCGGCGCCGAGCACGCTTTCCGCCCTGGCCATGAGCAGCGAGGTGTCAGCGAGATCGGGCGTTACCGCGTAGAGGCCCTTAATCGGCTTCATCAGCGGGCTCATCCTCGCGCGCCCAGAACAGGCGATCGGGAATGTGCTGGCCCATGCCGGGCCTGAACGCGGCCTTGAGAGTCTGCCAC
>JBDSSV010000070.1:0-5968 GCA_039928535.1 Burkholderiales bacterium | reverse complement strand
CTTCCATTCTTCCCACTGTGATTTCCTTTGCTGATTATTTGGTAATACGGTGATGGGGTGATTCAGGGACTCGGTGACTCAGGTATTCAATCACCTAATCACCCAATTACTTAATTCCCGAAATACTGATTACTCGACTTTCAAGCCCGCCGTTTTCACAACCTTCGCCCATTTGACGACGTCGGCAGCGATGGTTTTCGTAAATACCTCCGGCGTGCCCGGCAGCGGATCGGCGCCTTCGCGCGAGAGAATCTCACGCGTCGCCGGATCCTGCAGCATGCGGTTCAATTCGCCGTTGAGTTTGGCGACGACGGCGTGCGGCATTTTCGCGGGCCCCAGAATGCCGTACCAGCCGCTCACTTCGTAACCGGGCACGGTGTCGCTGAGCGGCGGCACGTCGGGCAGCGCGGACGAGCGATCTTTCGACGCCACTGCGAGCGCGACCATCTTGCCTGCCTTGATGTGCTGGATCGACGCCGGCACCGACGGAAAACCGAACTGCAGCTGGCCGGCGATCAGGTCGATCATCGCCAGGCCCTGGCCCTTGTAGGGCACGTGCACGCATTTCAGGTTCGTCATCATCATAAAGAGTTCGGTCGCGAGATGGCTCGCCGAGCCGACGCCGGACGAACCGAATGCCAATGCCCCCGGCTTGGTGCGCGCGAGCGCGATGAAATCCTTCGGCGTGCGCACACCGAGCCCCGGATGCACAACCAGCATATTGGGCACCGCCGCGATGAAGCCGATCGCCGAAAAATCCTTCTGCGCGTCATACGGAAGCTTGTACATGGCGGGGCTGATCGCATGGCCGGCGGCGACGATCACAATCGTGTAGCCATCGGGCGCGGCCTTCGCGGTCAGGTCCGCGGCGATGGTTTGGTTGGCGCCGGGACGGTTGTCGACGATCACCTGCTGACGAAACGCGACCGAGTAGCGCTGGCCGACCGCGCGCGCCAGCGTATCGGCGGCACCGCCCGGTACGACTCCCACGAGAAAGCGGATCGGGCGCACCGGATAATCAGTTTGCGCCGACGCGAGCGACGCCGCACCTAATGCGCATAAGAACAGCGCGCAGCAAAACCCCTTCGTGGGCATGATCATCAAATTCTCCCCGGTGATTTAAAGCGCTGAACGCGGACTAAAACTTCATGCCCGTTTTTTTAACGAGCGCGCGCCACTTGTCGTATTCGGCCTTGACTTCGACGGCGAATTGCGCAGGCGTATTGCCGACGGCATCGGTGCCTTCAATTTCCATGCGGCGCGCGACTTCCGGCGCCTGCAACGAACGGTGCGCCTCGGTGGCGAGCTTGGCGACGATGGACAGCGGTGTGTGCGCCGGTGCGAACAAGCCGAACCACGCGACCACGTCGTAGCCGGGAATGCCGCTCTCGGCAACCGTCGGCAGATCGGGCAGTGCTTTCGCGCGAACGCTGCTGGTGACGGCGATCGCTTTGAGGCGGCCCCCGCGGATCAACGGCAACGCGGAGATCGGGCTGCCGATCATCCAGTCTGCCTGACCGGCTGCAACTGCGGGATACGCGTCGGCGACACCCTTATAGGGTATATGCGTCATCGGCGCGCCCGCCATCACGGTCAGGAGTTCCGCACCCATGTGCACGATGCTGCCGACGCCGGCGGATGCGTAGCTTACGCCGCCCGGCTTTGTTTTCGCGAGCGCAACAAGTTCCTTGATGTTCGCCGCCGGCACCGACGGCGTGAGGATGACGATATACGGGTTTGACGTGAGCTTGCTGATCGGCTGCAGGTCGCGGACCGGATCGTAACTCTGCGGGCGCAACGCGGCGTTCGTCACCACGCCGCTGCTCGTCACCAGCAGCGTGTAGCCGTCGGGCACGGCCTTGGTCACCAGTTCTATCCCGATACTGCCGCCGGCGCCGACGCGGTTATCGATCACGAAAGGCTGGCCCCAGATCTGCGCGTAGTGCTGGGCGGCAATGCGCGCGACCGCGTCCACGCCGCCGCCGGCGGTCACGTTCACGATGATGCGCACCGGCTTCTGCGGATACGCCTGTCCTGCACCCGTCCGGGTGTCTCCGACGAAGCCTGTCGAAGCGGCCGGTCCCGGATCTGCCGGCGTCGCCGCCCACGTCAGCGCAGGCCACGCGCAGAGCAGTATCCACGCCGGAAAGTTGCGGCTACTTCTGAACATACTGTGTTCTCCTCTCGCTATTTTACGCCACGCGCGCGATTGCTGCCGCTGGCCCGGTTCGCCGACAAAAAACCCGGGAGATGTCGTCATGAAAAATGCGCTGAATTGGTTCGCCGCCACTGCGCTCGCATTCGCCGCCAGCACCCCGAGGCGCGTAAACCATAAATGAGCTCAAAGCATCACCGGCCGCACGCGGGACATTCCCGGCGCGAATATTTTTTTCGCGACCGCGGCGGAAGTGTTTTTATTCATGCGCACGTGGAGTAAAGTACTTAGCAACGCAACTGCAGAGCACGCACATGGCACATAGGGACGAAATTAAAATTGGTCGCGACGCCTCCGCGCAATCGCATATCGCCTTGCTGTCAGCCAGCGGGACTACGCTCGCCGATGCGATCCGGAAGTTGAATCGTCCCGCCGCGCGCATCATGTGCGCCGGGCATCCCCTGGCCGCCGCGTAACGCGGTCTACGCGGCGCGCACCGGAAAACCCTTGCATGCTGCTCGAACCGCCGCCCAGCCACGAACCGAACGACAGCACGGGCGACGCCGCGCCTTCGGTGCCTGACGTGTTGCGTGCAGCGCTGGCGCCGCTGGCGGCAAGCATCGACGCCGCCTTCATTTACGGGACCACGGCCGGCGCGGCGATCGCGGGCAAACACGATATCGACATGATGATCATCGGCCGCGGCATCGCGCACGCCGACGTGCTCGCTGCGCTGATCGACGCGAAGAAATATCTGGGGCGCATGATCAACCCGAGCGTGTACGGCGTCGACGAATGGACGCGCAAGCTGGCGGCGGGCAACCGCGTCATGCTCGCCGTATTGAAGCAGCGCAAAGTCTTTCTCATTGGGTCCGCCGACCGGCTGCCGTGCGGCCGCTGATGCGGCTGGCCTTGCTGTTGTGCGCGGCGTCGCTCGCCGGCTGTGCAAGCCACGGCACGACGCCGCCACGCGCAGGCGGCGGGTTCGAACCGTCGCAGCTGGCGAAATCCGACATCGACCGCGTCGCGGAAGCACATCAACGCGAGATTTTTATCGACCTTAAGCTGCTCGCCGAGAAACTCTACCGGCGCAATCCGCGCGAACTGAAAAAAAGCGGCGCAGCGACTGTCGAGGTGGGGCTCTCGCGCATCTTCGAAGGCCGCCACGAATGGAAGTTTCCGGAGCTGCAGGGCAAGCGCGGCACCGACGCGCTCTACCTCGCGTTCCGCGACGATTACGCGGGCGATCGCGTGCTCGCGCTGGTGACGGGGCTCGGCAGCATGATACAGACCGCGTTCAACGATAAGATCGAATTCTTCGTGCTCGACGACCTCGACCCGCAGCGGCTGCACAACGCCGCGCGCAACGTGGAGATCGCGGTGTGGAAGCTCTCCAACGCGCATACCGCGCGCGGCGAGCTCTATCTGCTGTCCAATGAAGCCGGCAGCGGCGCGCGCAACCTGAGTTTCGAGCGCGAGTTCGGCAAGATCATCGGCAGCCTCGACGTCCTGTCGAAGATCATAGCCGACAAGGACAATCGCACGATCGTAAAGGTGATCCAGAGCCTCGCGACGGCGGTGTTCCTGCCGATCAAATGACGCCGGGAACCGTGATTCCCGCGCCGCCGCAGCGCGTCACGCTGCCTTGATATTCGCTTCGCGCATGACGGCATCGACCGTGCGGCCCAATTTGTCGACGATTTCATCGATGTGCTTCGTCTCGACGATGTACGGCGGCGCGATCATCGCCTGGTCGCCGCTCTTGCCGTCGATGATGCCGCCGGCCGGGTAGCAGATCAGGCCGTTGTCCATGCCGGCGTCCTTGATTTTCGCGCTGATTTTTAGCGCGGGATCGAACGGCTGCTTGCTGCGGCGATCGGCCACGAACTCGAGCGCCATGAAGAGGCCGCGGCCGCGGATATCGCCGACGTTGGGATGGTTGCCGAATCGATCGATGAGCGCCGCCTTGAGCGCCGCGCCCTGGCGCGTCACGTTAGCGAGCAGATCGCGCTCGCGAATTTCGTTCTGCGTGGCGTTCGCCGCCGCGCACGCGACCGGATGGCCGGTAAACGTGTGGCCGTGCATGACGACGTTGCTGCCGCGCTCGATCGCACGATGGATTTTTCGGCGATGAGCAATGCGCCTATCGGCTGATAGCCGGCGCCCAAGCCCTTGGCGATCGTCAGCATGTCGGGCGCGATGCCTTCCTGCTCGCAGGCGTAGCGCGTGCCGGTGCGGCCCATGCCGCACATGACTTCATCGAGTATCAGCAACACGCTGTGCTGGTCGCAGATTTCGCGGATGCGCCTGAAATATCCAGGCGTCGCCGTCACGGCGCCGAGCGTCGCGCCAACGATCGTCTCGGCGATGAAAGCCGCGACGTTGCCGTTACCGAGCTCGAGTATTTTGGCTTCGAGCTCGTTGGCCATGCGCAGGCCATAGGCTTCCGCGCTTTCGTCCGCGCCTTTGTTGCGATACGCGTAGCACGGCGAGATATGCTGCATCGAGCTGATCAGCACCGGTTCGAACGGGCGGCGGCGCCAGATGTTGCCGCTCGCGGACAAGGCGCCAAACGTATTGCCGTGATAGCCCTGGCGGCGCGCGATGACGAACTTGCGCTGCGGCTGTCCGCTCTCGACGAAATACTGGCGTGTGAGCTTCAGCGCGGCTTCGACGGATTCGGAACCGCCGCAGGTCAGCCAAACCTTGGTCAGTTGATCGGGCGCGCTGTTGACCAGATCGTCGGCCAGCTTTTCCGCCGGCTCGGTCGTGAAAAAACGCGAGTGCGCGAACGCCAGTTGGTCGGCCTGCTCGCGGATTGCCTTGCGCACGGCTTCATTGCTGTGCCCGAGGCACGACACCGCGGCGCCGCCGGACGCATCGATATAGCGCTTGCCCGCGGCGTCGATCAGATACGGCCCGTCGCCCGCGACCGCCACCGGCAGCGCGTGACCCAGATTGTCCCGATAAAGAATGTGCGACATGGCGCCCTCCGCGCGGTCTTTTCGAAAGCAAACCATACCGCCATCGTGGCGCTGTCGTCCAGTTGAATTACCGCGCTTGACCATCGCCGCAGCCGCGCCTTACGCTCTGCGCTCGCAGCCAATCAAAAATACTGGGGGAGAACGCATGCCATACGCGACCGCGCGCGACGGAACGAAGATTTATTACGAAGAAACCGGCAAAGGCACGCCTATCGTGTTCGTGCACGAATTTTCGGGCGACCACCGCAGCTGGGAAGCGCAGATGCGCCATTTCGCGCGCCGCTATCGCTGCATCGCCTTCAACGCGCGCGGCTATCCGCCGTCCGACGTGCCCAAAGCGCGCTCGAAATACTCGCAGCCCATCGTCGTCGACGACGTGCTGGCCGTGATGCGCCATCTCAAGCTGAGCAAGGCGCACATCGTCGGCTGCTCGATGGGCGCGCGCACCGCGCTCGGTTTCGGCATCACGCACGCCGCACGCGCATTGTCGGTGACGACAGTGGGCGCCGGCGCCGGCTCGAACCCCGCTACGCGCGCTGCCTTCCTGCGCAACGTCGAAGCGAACGCGCGCAGTTTTCTCGCATACGGCGTGCCTGCGACCCTGCGTGCGGCGGGCCCCGCAGCCGGGCGCATTCCGCAATTGAACAAAGACCCTCGCGGCTTCGCCGAATTCCGGCGCTGGCAATTCGAGCACGCGGCGATCGGGCTTGCGAATACGCAGCGCGGGGTGCAGTTGAAGCGCAAGACGATTTTTGAACTTGGCAGTGCGCTGCGCCGCATGAAGGTGCCGCTGTTCGTGGTGACCGGCGACGAGGACGACAATTGTGTC
>JBDSSV010000069.1:0-2977 GCA_039928535.1 Burkholderiales bacterium | reverse complement strand
CCTTCCCCTTGAAGGGGAAGGTGAGAATGGCGCACTGCGAATTGAGACGAATGGGTGTGCCACCCGGCGAGTAAAATAAACCAAACCACTAAAAAGGGATAAAAAAATGGCCAGGCTCAAATCCATTACCAGCGCCGATCAGGTGGCGCCCAAAGACAAAAGCATCGCGGAGAAAGTCGTCAAGAGCCGCGGCGCAATTCAGGGGCCCTTTACAATGCTGATGCACTGCCCGGAGCTGGCCAACCACATGGTGGATATCGGCGGCTACGTGCGTTTCGAGGGCACGCTCGACAAGCGGGTCCGCGTACTCGCCGCTTTGGTCGTCGCGCGCGAGTTCGATGCGCTCTATGTGTGGGGGGCGCAGACGGGCTCGGCCCGCCGGCAGGGCGTGCCGGAAACGACCATCACCGCGATACGCGAAAAGCATTCGCGCGGAATCCCGGCGGAGGACGCGCAAATCGTCGACTTCACGCAAACACTCATCCGCAAGCATCGGGTGGACGATGCGAGCGCGAAAGTACTGCAGACCCGCTTCGGAGATGAGCAATTCATCGAGCTGACCGGCGCGATCGGGTATTACAGCATGCTCTCCATGATGGCGAACGCGTGCGAGTTGGAAGCCGGTGCCGGCGCCGAAGTATTGCAGATGTGATGTTCTCCCGGTTGCTCTGACCGGGCCAGCGCACTGCTATGGTGCCTGCCGTCCTTTTTGGGGCGCGGACATGCGCGATACCGAACCGACGAAAAAGCGCATCGCTATTAATTTAAAAGCACATTAAGGCCTCAGTCCGTGGGAGACTCGCCTATGGTGGTTGACTCCGCGCCGGCATAGCTTTTCCGCCGGCGCGCCCGGTAAGGTGGTCGCACCTTGTCTTTAAATTATTGCAGGCGATTCAGCGCATGACATATTGCACAGGCATCCTGGTGAACGCGGGTTTGATTTTCGCGTCCGATTCGCGCACCCACGCGGGCGTCGACAACTTCGCGAAATTCTGCAAGATGACGGTGTTCGATCGCACGGGCGACCGCGTCATCGTTCTGCTGAGCTCGGGCAATCTCGCCGGCACGCAGGCGGTGATCAACGTGCTGAAGCAGCACGGCGACGCGGACGACGGCAAGCCGAACATATGGACTGTGCGCACGATGTTCGACGTCGCGGTCATCGTCTCGGACGCCATGCGCTTTATCGAGAAGCGCGACGCGTCGTATTTGGAGCAGAGCGATCTGACTTTCAACGCCTCGTTCATCCTCGGCGGCCAGATCAATGGTGAACCGATGCGGCTCTTCAGGATCTATGCCGAAGGCAATTTCATCGAGGCCGGCCTCGACACGCCGTTTATCCAGACAGGCGAAACCAAGTACGGCAAGCCGATCATCGATCGCGTCATCACGCGCGCGACCAGTCTGCCGGACGCCGTCAAGTGCGCGCTGGTGTCGTTCGATTCGACTAAGAATAGCAACCTGTCGGTCGGCATGCCCATCGATCTGCTCTGCTACGAAAGGGACAGCCTCGTAGTTACCATGCGCCGCCGCTTTGACCAGGGCGACCCGCATTTCGTGGCCGTCAGCCAGGCATGGAGCGAAGGCACTCGCGCAGTGTTCCGGAAATTGCCCAACTTGCAGTGGTAAAAGGCACGGGTTGTCGACTTGCGTGAATACATACTTGTGACGTGCGAGCATGGCGGCAACAATGTGCCGGCACGCTATCGCCCGTTGTTTCGCGGCCTGGAGGAATCGCTGCGCACGCATCTCGGCTACGACGCCGGAGCGCTGCGAATGGCCCGCGAACTTGCGGCAGCGTTCGCGGCGCCGCTCGTCACATCCACCGTTACGCGGCTGCTGGTCGACCTGAACCGGTCTATCGGCCACGCGCGCCTGCATGCACCTGCTGTCCGGGGCGCCCGGCATGAAGAGCGCGCGCGCATTGTCACCGACCACTACCTGCCTTATCGCACGCGGGCTGAAAACCTGGTGGGCAAAGCCGTTGTGCGCGGCCGCCGCGTGCTGCACATCTCCTCGCACAGCTTCACGCCCGAGTTGAACGGCAGCGTACGGACCGCCGACGTCGGCCTGCTATACGATCCCGCACGGCCGGGAGAAGTGCAGTTGTGCGAGCGCTGGAAAGTCGCGCTCGAACGGGCCATGCCGCACCTGCGAGTGCGCCGCAACTATCCGTACGCGGGCAAAGGTGACGGCCTGACCCGGCACCTGCGCAGCCGCTACCGGCCTGCTGCCTACATAGGGATTGAGATCGAAATCAACCAGGCGATCGTCGCCGGGCCATCCCGCCGCTGGAACGCTTTGCGCGCGGCCATCATCGATGCGCTGCGCGCCGCGCTCGCATTACACTAAGAGTCCGGACTCTAAGAGGCCATCATGCAGATTCGCGCCGGTTTCGAGCTTGTCTACGAGTGTCCCCAGCCGACGCCGATGATATTGATGCTGCACATCCATTACTCGCGCGCATCCGACCTCGTCGTGCCCGATCACCTGATGACGGTCCCGTCGCTGCCGGTCAGCGCCTACCGCGATTCTTTCGGTAACTGGTGCACGCGCATCGTCGCGCCCGAGGGGGAAACGCGCATGACCTCCGATGCGGTCGTGAACGACAGCGGCATACCGGACATCATCGTGGCCGAGGCGCGCCAGACGCCGGTCGAGTGGCTGCCCGAGGAAACTTTGGTCTATCTGCTCGGCAGCCGATACTGCGAGACCGAGCGGCTGACCGCGATCGCGTGGCAATTGTTCGCCAACGCCCCCACGGGCTGGAACCGCGTCCAGGCGATCTGCGATTTCGTTCACAATCGCATCGAGTTCGGCTACCAGCACGCGCGGAACACCCGTACCGCATGGGAAGCGTACGAGGAGAAAAGGGGCGTGTGCCGCGACTACGCGCATCTCGCCGTCACGCTCTGCCGCTGTATGAATATTCCCGCGCGCTATTGCACCGGCTATCTGGGCGACATCGGCATGCCGC
>JBDSSV010000068.1:0-8306 GCA_039928535.1 Burkholderiales bacterium | reverse complement strand
TTCGACCTCGTTGGCAGCACGCCAGAAGCATTCGCAACGCTCATCAGGAACGACATCGCGCGCTTCGGCAAACTCATCAAGGCGGCCGGCATACGCGCCGAATGAGTGCTCGGGTGATTGAGTTATTGAGCGATAGTTGCTGAAAAGTGATCAGGTGACTGAGTTATTGAGCGATTGGGCAAATCACCGAATCACCGAATCCCCAAATCACCGCATCTTAAAACAAAGGAGCCAGCATGCAGTTGAGTCTGAAAGGCAAGGTCGTCGCCATTACCGGCGGCAGCGAAGGCATAGGCGGTGCGACGGCGACACGCGTCGCGGAGCTCGGCGCGATGGTGGCGATCTGCGCGCGGCGCGCGGACGTCATGGAGAAAAAGGCGGCGGAGTGCAAAAAGCTCGGCGCCGAAGTGCTGACGGTAGTCGCAGATGCGGCCAAGCCGGGCGATATGGAGCGCTTCATCGAAGAAACGGTCAAGCGCTTTGGCCGCATCGATGTCGTCGTCAACAATGCCGGCGGTACCGGGCAGGCGGCGTTCGACAAAGTCACCGACACCGAATTCGCGCACGACATTGAAATCAAGGTGATGGCGCAGGTGCGCACGACACGCGCGGCGATTCCCCACATGAAGAAACAGGGCGGCGGGCGCATCATCAATCTGAACATGGTAGCGGCCAAGCAGCCGGGCTCGGCGCAATTTCCCACCACGGTCAGCCGCGCGGCCGGCCTCGCGCTCACCAAAGGGTTGTCGAAGGAGCTCGCGCCGCTCAACATTCTGGTGAACGCCGTGGCCGTCGGCAAAATCAAGTCAATGCAGCAGGAGCGGCGCGCGGCGAAAGGTGGGCTGAGTGTGGAAGACCACTACACGCAGACCGGCAAGTCGGTGCCGCTGGGGCGCATGGGCGAGTCCGGCGAAGTCGCCAATGTCATCGCGTTTCTGGCGTCGGATGCAGCAAGCTACGTCACCGGGACCTGCATCAACGTCGACGGCGGATTGTCCGGGGTTTTGTAACGCTGCGCAGACAGTGCTGCCACCGCAATTGCGTCGTGCGCGTGCGGTGGCAATTCGTTAAAATATCCCGCTTTCAATCCGGGAAATTTGAAGCATGTCCGCCAAGACCCGCAGCACCCGCAGCAAAAGCAAACCCGCCAAAGCGGCAAAATCCGCCAGCACCGGCAAAGCCGGCAAAACGGGCAAAACCAAAGGGCCGGTCATCATCGTCCGCGGCTCCGATATACACGGCAGGGGCGTGTTTGCCGCGCGCGCTATCGCGAAGGGCGAGCGCATCATCGAATACAAGGGCACGCTGATCACCGAGGAAGAAGCCGATGAGCTCTACGGTGACGACGACACCAATCATACGTTTCTGTTTTTGCTCGACAACGACATGGTAATTGATGCGTACCGCGGCGGTAATTCGGCGCGCTGGATCAACCACAGTTGCAATCCCAATTGCGAGCCGGTCGAGGAAGACAACCGCCTCTACATTCATGCGACGCGCAGGATCGAAGCCGGCGATGAGCTCGGTTATGAATACAATCTCGTGATCGAGGACCGCTACACGCCGGCGATCAAACGTCTTTATGCGTGCCGCTGCGGCACGCGCCAGTGCCAAGGCACTTTTCTCGCGGCACGGCGGTAGGCGCCGGATTTCTCACAGGACGGTTCAAAGCGCATGGAACCCAGCGCCGTTTCGCATGGCATACAACTGGCGGTCGCGCCGGTCTTCATGCTGTCGGCAGTGGCGGCGCTAATCGGTGCGCTGGCAACCCGGCTCTCGCGCATCATCGATCGTGCCCGCGACATCGAAGACCGCCTGGCCGCCGGTGAACTCTCGAATGAAGACGCCGCTTACTGGGAGCTCAACCGATTGCGGCTGCGCGGCCGCGTCGTCAATTGGTCGGTAGGCCTGCTCGTCGTGTGCGCGATGTTGATAGGCGCCACGGTCATGACGCTGTTTCTCGGCGAAACGATGGCACCGCTCAGCGAGCGGCTGGTGCCGTGGAGCTTTCTCGGTGGCATCACGAGTTTTGTGCTCGCGCTGATGTGTTTTCTCGCGGAGACGCTGCTCGCTACCCACACGCTGCGGTTTGCGACGCCGCCGGCGCGCAGGTAGCGCCTAATCCCGCAAAATTATTCGGCCTTTACGCCGGATTTTTTCACGACGCCGCGCCACACCTCGATGTCCTTCTTGATCAAGGCGGCGAACTGCTCGGGCGTGCCGCCGGCCGCGGAAACGCCGTCGCCGGCCAGGCGGTCCTGCATTTCTTTCGTCTGCAGCGCCGTGTTGAGATCGCCATTGACGCGGTCAAGGATGGGGCGCGGCAAGCCTTTCGGGGCGATCAGGCCGTGCCACAGGATCACGTTGTAGCCTTTGACACCGGATTCGTCGATGGTGGGCACGTTAGGCGCCGCGGCGATGCGTTTGGATGTCGTTACGGCGATTGCGCGCAGGCGTCCGCTGCTCATCTGGGGCAACGTTGCGCCGACACTGCCGAACAGAATCTGCACCTGCCCGGCCATCGTGTCGGTCAGCGCCGGCCCGGTGCCTTTGTACGGGATATGAATCATCTTGATGCCGGCCATGTCGGCGAAGAGTTCGGTGGCGAGCTGGGTAATGCTGCCGGCGCCGCTCGACGCGAACGTGAGCTGGGCGGGTTTCGATTTCGCGAGCGCGATGAGTTCCTTGATGTTCTTGACCGGTAGCGACGGATGCACGACCACCAGGAACGGGCCCTGCGACAGCTGAATCACCGGCGTGATGTCGTTGATCGGATCGAAATTTAGCTTGAACAAAGCCGGATTCACCGCATAGCTGCCGGCGATCAGCGTGAAGGTATAGCCGTCGGGCGGCGCTTTGGCGCCGAGTTCCGCGCCGAGCACGCCGCCGGCGCCGGGACGATTGTCGACGACTGCTTGCTGGCCAAGCGATTCGGTCATCTTCTGCGCGGCGACGCGCGCGATCAGGTCGGTGCCGCCGCCCGGGGCGAACGGCGCGACTATGCGAATCGGTTTGGTCGGATAGGCCTGGCTAAACACGACGCCAGTGGTACCCGCGCATGAGACTGCCGCAAACGCGGCGATAATGTGCTTGTTCATGGGATCCTCCAATTATGCAGACAAGCTGTGATTTTAAATCCTGCCGCCGGACTTGCGTGAATTTCATCTTATGGCACGCATAATTCGCGTTGGCCTGCTGCTGTTTGTCCTGCTTGCGGTCGCGCAGGGTGCATGGATTGCGCGTGGGCGCACGACGGATTGGAAAGAGCCGCTGCGAGTAGTGATCTACCCGATTAACGGGGACGGCAGCGCCGCGGCCGACCGCTACATCCAGAGTCTGGGACGCGACGCGTTCGAGCCGCTGGCGCTTTTCATGCGTGCGCAGGCGGGAAATTTCGGCTTGCCGCTGCGCTCGCCGGTCGAAACGTATCTGGCGCCGCGCGTCGCGGCAACGCCGCCCGCGCCACCGCAGGGCGGCAGCCGCCTCAGCGTTATATTGTGGAGCCTGCAGATGCGCTTCTGGGCGTGGCGCAACGATGCCTACAGCGGGCCGAAAGCGCATGTGCGCATGTTTGTAAAGTATTTTGCGCCGGCGCCGAACACGAGCCTGCCGCATTCGGTCGGATTGCGCGAAGGGATGATCGGCATCGTCAACGCGTTCGCAAGTCCCGACATGGCGGGCGGCAACCAGGTCGTGATCGCGCACGAATTGCTGCATACCTTCGGCGCCAGCGACAAGTACGATCCCGTCACCAATCAGCCGCTGTATCCCGACGGCTACGCGGAGCCCAACGCCAATCCGGTGCTGCCGCAAAGCCGCGCGGAAATCATGGCAGGCCGCATTCCCGTGTCGCAATCGCAGGCGGAGATTCCGCGGAGTCTCGACGAAACGGCGATAGGTGCTAAAACGGCGCGCGAAATCAACTGGTCGAAATAGCCGGCAAAGCGGGCGAGGCGCGCTAGAGGGCGCGCAGGATTTCGCCGGCTTTGGCGAGCGTCTGCTCCGATTTCGCGAAGCAGAAGCGCAGCACCTTGTCGCAGGTCCCGTCGTGATAGAACACTGACAGCGGAATGGCGGCGAGGCCTTTTTCCCGCGTCAGGCGCTCCGCGAGATCGGTGTCTTTTTCGTCGCTGACCGCGTCGTACGCGAGGTTCTGAAAGAACGTGCCGCGCGAGGGCAGCACGCGCAGGCGCGAGCCCTTGATTGCGGCGAGGAAGAAGTCGCGCTTTTGCTGGTAAAACGCCGCGAGCGACAGGTACGCCGCCGGGTCGGCCATGTATTCGGCCAGCACGTATTGCAGCGGTCCGTTGGTGACGAACACATTGTACTGATGCACCTTGCGAAATTCGCTCATCAGCTCTTTCGGCGCCAGCACATAGCCCATTTTCCAGCCCGTTACGCTGTAGGTCTTGCCGAATGACGAGACGACGAAGCTGCGTTCGGCGAGGCCCGGAAAGCGCGCGACGCTCTGATGCTGATGGCCGTCGTATATCAGGTGCTCGTACACTTCGTCGGCGACGACGATGATGCCAGTGCCGCGCAGCATGTTCTCGAAAGCGCGCATGTCTTCCGCCGAGAACACACTGGTGGTCGGATTGTTGGGCGTGTTGATGACTATCATGCGCGTTCTGGGCGTGATGGCCTGCTGTACGGCCTGCCAGTCGATACTGTAGTCCGGGTACTGCAGCCGCACGAAAACGGGTTTGCCGCCGTTTACCTCGACCGCCGGCACGTAACTGTCGTACGTCGGCTCGAACAGGATGACTTCATCGCCGGGGCGCACGAACGCGGTGATGGCGGTAAAGATGCCGTAAGTGGCGCCCGGCACTATGGTCGCCTCGTGCTCGGGGTCGTAAACCGCGCCGTAGAGCGCCTGCGCTTTTGCGACAACGCGCTCGCGCAGCGGCATGATGCCCGCTGACGGCGGGTATTGGTTCAGTCCCGCATTGAAATATTTGGCGACGAGTTCGAGCAGGCGGGGCGCGCAGTCGAAATCGGGAAATCCCTGCGAAAGATTGATTGCGTTGTGTTCCTGCGCAAGGCGCGACATCACGGTGAATATCGTGGTGCCGACCGCCGGCAGTTTGGACGCTATGGCAAGGGAATAGGTAGGCATGACCGGCGCAGTCAAAAAAAGCGTTAAAAAAGCGCCAGTATAGCGGTCTCCAGGCGTTCGTCACCGGCGCGCGCCGGCGCACGCGCCGACAGCGTCTTGCAATCGTCGGCGAATTTTTGCAGCCGGCCGAGCGCGCGCTTGCGCTGTTCCGGTGTCAACAGCTTATCGACCGCGATAAAGAAGTGGACGCGCTGGTCGTAGACTTCATCGGCGATGCGCGCATATTCCTGCGTGCGGCTCTGTTCCCATGCGAGCAGCCATTGACCAAGCCGGGCCGGAAAATCCGGCTTGGCGCGGCGCGTCTTGAGCAGTTCGACAAACTCGTGTTGCCTGCGCATGCGGTCCTGATGGCGCAGGTGCTCGCTGAGCGGAGCGGGGTCGAGCAGCGCTGCGACCTTTCGTTCCTGGTCACGCGTGAGGTCGCCAGTCCAGTCCTCGATCTGGCTCAGCATTTTTTTGAGCCGCGCGCGCTTGCGTTTTTCCATGCCGCCGTCGAGCTCGTTTTCGCTGGTGAACTTGCGGTTGTCCTTTTCAAACTGTTTTTGCAGGCCGGCTAGTTGCTCCGGATTGAGCGTCGCGAGGACCTCGGCTGCATCGTTTGCTCCGCGATTGACGATGACGCGGTAACGCGTCTTTAAACCGTCGATGAACCAGCTGATGTCCTCCTGTTTCAGGCTGTGCTCCGCCTTGTCGATGGCGGTGTTAAGGAACAGCGCATAGTCGGGTAGCTGCTCGCGGCGATGCCAGGCAAGCAAGCGGTCGAGGCGCGCGGAGAAATCTTGCCGTTGCTCGCGGTCCAGATCGAAATAAGTGTTGGCACGCCAGCCGAGAAGGATGTCGGCTTGAGGGTAGGCTATGCGCAGCCCGGTGCAGCCGGCCATGACGACGGCGAGCAGGGCGGCCAGTATCTTTAAGAGATTCATTTAGAAGTTCTGCAAGAGTTCGACCATGCGTTTGCGCGCGCGTTCATCCGGCAGGCGCCCGGCGCCGGCTTTTAGGTTGTCGCTCATGTGGCGTATTTTGCCGGTGCCTGGAATCGCGCAGGTGACCGCCGGATGGGAGACGATATATTTGAGAAAAAACTGCGCCCAGCTATCGCAGTCGAAGTCGGCCGCCCACGCCGGCAACTCGCGGCCTTTGACCTTGCCGAACAACTCGCCTTGCGCAAACGGTCGATTGATGATGACCGCGGTGCCGGATTCTGCCGCGATCGCAAGCAGGCGCTGCTCGGCTTCGCGTTCGGCGAGCGAATAGTTGAACTGCACGAAATCGTATTCGCGCGTTTTCAGGAGCTTCTCGAGCTCGCGATAGGCGCCCGCGTGGTAGTGGGTGATGCCGATGTAGCGCAGCGTGCCGGCTTCCTTCCATTCGCGCAGCGTTTTAATGTGGGTCGACAGGTCGAGCAGATTGTGCACCTGCATGAGGTCGATGCGCTTCGTGCGCATCAGGCGCAGCGACTCCTGCATCTGCCGGATGCCTTCCTGCCTGCCGCTCGTCCAGACTTTGGTAGCAAGGAACAGCGAATCGCGCAGACTCGTGGCCGCGGTGAGTTCGCCAGTCACAGCTTCGGCGCGACCGTACATCGGCGAGCTGTCGATGAGTTTTGCACCGCCGGCCGCAAACGTCGTCAGTACGTCTTTGAGCTCGGCCAGTTCGGGCGCATTGGGTGCCACGTCCAGCACGATATAGGTGCCCAGCCCGATCACGGGCAACGTCTCGCCGCTTTTCGGAATGAGACGATTGATCAGCGGGGTGGCGGCGACGCCCGGATTTGGCTTGGTCATAGTCAAAATGGTCCCTGCGGTTAACAGCTTGAGTGCTGCGCGGCGCGAGAAAAAGGTGGAGGTGGACATGCCGGAATTGAGGGGGTGAATAGTGAGTGCTTGTCAGCGTTGAGGCGCCGTAGTTTGCCGCACGCGCCGTTCCTGTGCGCGTCCGAGCGCCAGCGCAATGCCTCCCCATGCGATCGCTACCGGCACGGTCGCGAGTGAAATCGTGGCGAGTTCGAGGCCGAGACCGCGTAGCGCGGCGAACAGCCAGCCGAACAGCGCGTCGCTCCCGCGAAACACCACGTTGTCGATCACGTACTTGGCCTTGTATTTTTCCTCGCGCGCGACGACGGTGAATAATACTTCGCGCGCGGGGTTGGACAGCGCGAAATTGGTGGCGCGCTGCACGGCCTGAAATGCGATGACGACCCACAGCATGGGTGTTGCCCATAGCGCGATGAAGCCTGCCGCGAAAACCAGCGGTAGCAACGCGGCGGCGGGCCCGGCGCCGAAGCGCTTGATGAGCTTGCCGGTGGCGATGAACTGGACGATCAGGGTTAGCAGGATGACGGCGAGATCTATGCGCGCGAATATCGCTATCCGTTTATTCGGATCATCGGTCAGCGCGGCGACGATGTTCGCCTGCTGAAAGTAAAGAAAAGTCCCGGCCAGCGACAACATCGCGACCCACGCCGCGATGCCGAGCAGGTAGGGCGAGCGCACGATCTGCACGACGCCGGCGATTACGTTGCCGCCAAGTTTGCCGGTGCCGCGCGTGTCGCCGCCGGTCGCCGCAACCGCGGTCTCTTTTTTGAGGCCAGCGGCTGCCGTCTCGAGGCGCATCGCGCAGAACACAGCAAGCTCGAGCAGCAGTCCGGCGATAATCAGAAGATTGGCGCGGCCTATCGCCTCGGCCAGCCCTGCGGCGAGCGCGGGGCCGAGGAGAGCGCCCGCCGAACCGCCGGCGGCGATGAAGCCGTACAAGCGCTTGCCCTGTTCCGCGGCGTACAGGTCCGCCATGAACGACCAGAACACCGACACCGCAAATAGATTAAACACGCTGATCCAGACAAAAAATACCTGCGCGGTGACGGCGAGCGCGATCGATTGCGTGAGCAATATCCAGAAGATGAGAATGTTGACGACAAAGAAGTGGTAGACCAGCGGTATGAATCGCCGCCTCTCCAGACGCGCGACCAGCGCGCCGTAGACCGGCAGAACCGCGAGCATCACCACGAACGTAGCGGTAAACAGCCACGGCAGATTCTTGATGCCGCTCGCCAATCCCATTTCGTCGCGTACCGGCCGCAGCACGTAATAGCCCGCCAGCAGGCAGAAGAAATAGGCAAACGACCAGAGGAGAGCCCGTGCTTCGCCGGGACGGACAGCCACAACGCGTTCAAGCCGGCCGCGCAATATCG
>JBDSSV010000067.1:0-5990 GCA_039928535.1 Burkholderiales bacterium | reverse complement strand
GAAGTCGGGAAACTACCTCGGCCAGAATTTCGGGCTGATAACTGAAATTTCGGAATCTGCGATCAAATTGAAGGAAATCGTCCAGGACAGCGGGGGCGACTGGACGGAGCGCGTCAGCACTTTGACGTTGGCGGAAGACGCCGGTAAATGAGCCGGCTCAGCGACGGCGGCAAAAGCAGTTCAGCAGGCGGCCAAAAAAATCAGGAGGCATTATGAATCTCTCGGGAAACATCAGGAAAACAGTCAATCGCCTTGTGGCGGCAATAGGCGTCGGCTTGATCGCGAGCGTTAGCGCCTGGGGCCAGGGCGCAGCTCCGGAGTCCAACCGTATCGAGGCTATCAGCGTCGGCGCACAGCAGGGCGGGAATCTCGTCGTCAAGATCACGCTGAAGGAACCTCTGGCAAATCCGCCGGCAGGATTCACCATTAACAACCCGCCGCGGATCGCGTTCGACTTTCCGAATACCGACAATGCGCTGGGTAAAAATTCGCAGGAAGTCGGCGACGGTGACCTGCGCAACATGAACATCGTGCAGGCCGGCGGCCGCACCCGACTGGTCATGAATTTAGCCAAGACACTGGGCTACGACACCAAGGTCGACGGAAAAACCGTGCTCATTACGCTTCAGACGTCTGCCCCAACGGCGTCGTCCACAGCGACGACGACATCGCATTTTGCCGAAGCCAAGCCGGGCGATGGCCGTCATACTCTGCGCGATATCAGCTTCCGTCGCGGGCCGGGCGGTGAAGGACGCATCGTCATCGACCTTTCGGACAGCTCCGTCGGCATCGATCTGCGGCAGCAGGGCCGTAACCTGGTCATCGATTTCCAGAACACCGCCTTGCCGAAGAACCTCGAGCGGCGCCTCGACGTCGCCGATTTCGCTACCCCCGTGCAGACGGTGGATGCGTTCGTGCAGGGCGGCGGGTCGCGCGTTTCGATCGAGCCCAAGGGTTTGTGGGAACACTCGGCTTATCAGACAGACAACCGGTTCATCGTCGAAATCAAACCCATCGTTGAAGACCCGACCAAGCTCATACAGGGTTCGCGGGTTGGCTACACGGGCGAAAAGCTGTCGCTCAACTTCCAGAACGTCGAAGTCCGCGCGGTATTGCAGGTGATCGCCGATTTCACCGGCTTTAACTTCATCACCAGCGACACGGTCGGCGGCAACCTGACGTTGCGGTTGAAAGACGTGCCGTGGGACCAGGCCCTCGACATCATTCTGCAAACCAAGGGCCTTGATATGCGCAAGAACGGCAACGTGGTGTGGATTGCACCGCGCGACGAACTGGCGACCAAGGAAAAACTCGCGCTCGAAGCACAGGCGCAGATTTCCGACATCGAACCGGTCCGTACCGAATCGTTTCAGCTGAACTATCAGAAGGCCGAGGCGTTCCAGAAAATTCTCGCCGACAAGGATCAGCGCATACTGTCGAAGCGCGGGAGCGCGGTGATCGATCCGCGCACTAACACCCTGTTCGTCCAGGACACGCCGTCACGGCTCGAGCAAGTGCGCGTCCTGATCCGCAAGATCGACGTGCCGGTGCGGCAGGTCATGATCGAAGCGCGCATAGTGGAAGCGCTGGATACGTTCTCGCGAAATCTGGGCGCCCGTCTCGGCGTGTTCGACCGCGCGTTCCAGAATCTTCCCGGCAAAGGCGACGACAAGGTAACGTTTGGCGGCACGCTCGAATCGACCGGCTTCTTCACGTCGCAGGTGGCGCCGATCCCGACCTTTAACCAGACGCTCGGCGTGAATTTGCCGGCAGGCGGGATTGGCGGCAAGAACTCCGGGGTGTTCTCGCTGATCCTGTTCAACTCAGCGCTCTCGCGCTTTCTGAATATGGAAGTCACCGCCTTGCAGGCGGACGGCAAGGGCAAGATCATCTCCAGCCCGCGCGTGGTCACTGCCGACCAGGTCGAGGCCACGATCGAGAGCGGCACGGAGATCCCGTATCAGCAATCGACCGCGAGCGGCGCGACCAGCGTGTCGTTCAAGAAGGCGACCCTGTCGCTTAAGGTGCGGCCGCAAATAACGCCGGATGACAACATCATCATGGATCTTAACGTGCACAAGGACAGTCCCGACTTCACGACGAGCCCGCCGTCGATCACTACCAAGCAGATCAGCACCAACGTTCTGGTGCAAAACGGCGGCACCGTGGTTATCGGCGGGGTTTTCACGCAGACCCAGAGCGACACGACCACGAAAGTCCCGGTGTTGGGCGACATGCCATACATCGGCTTCCTGTTCCGCACCAACTCCAAACAGGACGACCGCCAGGAATTGCTGATTTTTATCAGTCCGCGCGTGATTAAAAGCAATCTTTCCCTGCGCTGACCTAGACAGCAGTTGCGGTAGAAAACGGCGGTTCTCCCGCCGTTTTTTTTCGCTGCGCTGACGCGCGAACAGCGGCAAATGCGATTCACGCTACAATCCATGCATGTCGAATTCCCCGTCACCGGCGCCTGCCGCCACTCCGGGAAATATTTTTCTGGTTGGCCTGATGGGCGCGGGCAAAACGTCGGTTGGCCGGTTGCTGGCCAAGCGGTTTGGCAAGTCGTTCTATGATTGCGACCATGAGATCGAACGCCGCACGGGCGTCAAGATTCCCGTGATATTCGAAATCGAAGGAGAAGCCGGGTTTCGCACGCGCGAATCCACGGTATTGCGCGACCTCACCGTGCTCAACGACATCGTGCTCGCGACGGGCGGCGGCGCGATTTTGCGCGAAGAAAACCGCCACGCACTGAGACAAAACGGCACCGTTGTCTACCTGCGCGCCTCACTCGACGATCTGTGGCAGCGTACGCGTCACGATCGAAACCGGCCGCTGCTCGACACGCCGGACCCGCGCGCCAAACTGGCGGAGCTTTTCGCAGAACGCGATCCGCTCTATAGCGAAGTGGCTGCCATCATCATGGACACCGGCAATCAAAGTCTGGGCAATCTCGCCAGCCGGCTCGAGCAGCGTTTGCGTGAACATCTCGCGTCGTCCCGCAGCGGCGCGTCCTCCCCCGATGTTGCTCGTTGAACCGGCCGCTCGAATGACCGCTCAAACCATCATGCATACCGTACAAGTCGATCTGTCCGACCGCGCTTATCCAATCTATATCGGTGACGGATTGCTCAAGAATGGCGGCCTGTTGTCCCGCCACCTCCCGCAAAACCGCGCCGTGCTGGTCACCGACACGACACTCGCGGCGCTCTATCTCGACACTGTCGCGACTGCACTGGCGGCGGCGGGCGTGCGTGTCACCCCGATAGTCGTTCCGGCCGGCGAGCAGTCCAAGAACTGGCATACGCTGAATTCGGTATTTGATGCGCTGCTGGCCGACCGCTGCGAACGCAAAACCGCGCTGATCGCGCTCGGCGGGGGCGTCATCGGCGACCTTACCGGCTTTGCTGCCGCAACCTATTTGCGGGGCGTGCCTTTTATCCAGATCCCGACCACTTTACTGGCACAGGTCGACTCTTCGGTGGGCGGCAAGACCGCGATCAACCATCCGCGCGGCAAGAACATGATAGGCGCGTTTTACCAGCCGCTCGCCGTCATCGCCGACACCGGCACGCTTATGACTCTGGAGCAACGCGAAATAAGTGCGGGTCTCGCCGAAATCATCAAATACGGGCTGATTCGGGATGTGGCTTTTTTTGAGTGGCTGGAAGGAAATATTGACGCGCTGGTCGCACGCGATGCCGCGGCGATAGCCTACGCGGTGCAGCGTTCGTGCGAGAACAAGGCTGAGGTCGTCATCGCGGACGAACGCGAAGAACGCGGCGAACGCGCATTGCTCAATTTGGGCCACACTTTCGGACACGCGATTGAGACGGGCCTGGGTTATGGCGCGTGGCTGCACGGCGAAGCGGTCGCGGCCGGCATGGTAATCGCAGCGCGCGTTTCGCAGCTGATGGGTATGCTCGATGACGCCGATGTCGCGCGCATAGTCGCTATACTCAAACGCGCGGGCTTACCAGTGACAGCGCCCGACTTCGGCCTCGAGCGGTATCTCGAGTTCATGGGTATCGATAAGAAAGTCGAGGGCGGAAAAATCCGCTTTATTTTACTGCGTAGCATCGGCTCGGCGTACCTGACTGCCGACGTGCCGCGGGACGCGCTGGACGACGCAATCGCTGCATCTGTCGCGCATGCATGATGCTGCTCCATACGCGATCGGCCCGCACAACACGCGCGGCCGCGTCCTCAACGAACCACCGCCCGTCAGTCGCAGCGAATTCCAGCGCGACCGCGACCGCATCATTCATTCGACCGCATTTCGGCGCCTCGAATACAAAACCCAGGTGTTCGTCAATCACGAAGGCGACCTGTTCCGCACGCGGCTGACGCACAGTCTTGAAGTAGCTCAGATCGCGCGTTCGGTAGCGCGCAATCTGCGGCTGAACGAAGATCTGGTCGAGGCAATATCGCTTGCGCACGACCTGGGCCATACGCCGTTCGGCCATGCGGGGCAGGACGCCTTGCACGCCTGCATGAAAACGCACGGCGGCTTCGAGCACAACCTGCAGTCACTGCGCGTGGTCGATCTGCTCGAGCAGCGTTACGCGGCCTTCGACGGGCTTAACCTGTGCTTCGAAACCAGGGAAGGCATCCTGAAGCACTGCGCCCTGAAAAACGCGCGCCTGCTGGGCGAAGTCGGCGAGCGCTTCATCAAACGGCGACGGCCCTCGCTTGAAGCGCAACTTGCCAACCTGGCCGATGAGATTGCCTACAACAACCACGACGTCGACGACGGACTGCGTTCCGGCCTAGTCACGCTCGAGC
The DNA here is from genome assembly GCA_039928535.1 of Burkholderiales bacterium. Lineage (GTDB taxonomy): Bacteria > Pseudomonadota > Gammaproteobacteria > Burkholderiales > SG8-41 > PALSA-1004. The sequence goes on along the minus strand of JBDSSV010000067.1, from coordinate 1,202 downwards.
AGCTGGCCGGCGTTGGAATTTTCGCGCGCCACATGAAAATCGTGCACCGCGAACATCCGAAAATCGATCAACGGCGGCTCGTGCATGAAACCGTGCGCCGCATGATAGGCACCTTGGTGATGGATCTCACGCGGCAGTCCGCCAAGAACATCAAGACGCATGCGCCGCGCGATGCCGACGACGTGCGCGCGGCGCCGATGTTGATCGCGTTCAGCGCGGCCGTTCAGCGTGAGCAGCAGGGACTCAAGCGTTTTCTGCGCATAAATCTCTACCAGCATCATCAAGTCGCGCGCATGACCAACAAGGCGCGCCGCATCATCCACGATTTATTTCATGCGTTCTTCAATGAACCGAGGTTGATGCCGGCGCAGTACCACGCGGCCGCGGCGCTTGATGCCGCCCGCACCGTAGCCGACTACATCGCAGGCATGACCGACCGTTACGCCATCCGCGAATACCGCCGGTTGTTCGCCGTCGACGAGATTTAGCTGCTCGCTTTTTTTGCGCACCGCAACAAAAAGTCTTGGCGGTGAGCCTTAAACCACGGAATTAGCGTAGGTTTTCAACACCTTGCGTCCTAACGCGCGAGGCTGTATATTTAGCTGGTTTCCGCGCGTTGCGCACGCTTTTGGCCGGTTGGTTTCCCCACCCGGCTTTTTTGACACTAGGGGCTATCTTTGAACCTGCCGCCCGTTGCTCAGGGACTATACGATCCGGCCAACGAACACGACGCTTGCGGCGTCGGTTTTGTCGCGCATATCAAAGGCAAAAAGTCGCACTCGATCGTCGCGCAAGGGCTGCAGATCCTCCGAAATCTCACGCACCGCGGGGCCGTCGGCGCCGATCCGCTCGCCGGCGATGGCGCCGGCATTCTGCTGCAGATCCCCGATGCGTTTTTTCGCGAAGAGATGGCGAAGCAGCGCGTCAAGCTGCCGCCCGCCGGTCACTATGGCGTGGGGATGGTGTTTCTGCCGCAGGAGCCGGCTTCACGCCTCGCGTGCGAATATGAAATCGAGCGCGCCATCAAGGAGGAGGGGCAGATCCTGCTCGGCTGGCGCGATGTGCCTTGCGATAATTCGGGCCTCGGCGAGTCGGTCAAGAAAATCGAGCCGGTCATCCGCCAGGTTTTTATCGGCCGCGACCGCGGTGTCACCGTCACCGACGCGCTTGAACGCAAGCTCTATATCATCCGCAAGAGCTCG
>JBDSSV010000066.1:0-3304 GCA_039928535.1 Burkholderiales bacterium | reverse complement strand
GCAGTTGCTGATCGGCGCCATGATCACGACCGGCGTCGCGCTGTTTATTTTTCCGCTCGTGCAGACCGCGCCGGTGCTGATCGCGCTTGCGTTCTTCCTCGGCGCGGGGCTCGGTGGCACGCAGCCGATGATTATGTCGCTGCTCTATAACAAGGCCCCGGTGGGGCGGGGCGCCGAAGCGATCGGCGTGCGCACGCTGTTGATCAACATCAGCCAGACCGTAATTCCGCTGCTGTTCGGCGCGCTCGGCGCGGCGCTCGGCATGACGCCGGTATTCTGGACCATGGCAGCCCTGCTGGTGGGCGCCGGCTATTTCGTGCGCAAACCCGATGCCCTCGTGCGCTGACGGGCCGCGGCAAAAACAAACGGCCGGCACCGCATGGCGGTACCGGCCGTTGCCGCAGCAAATACGTTGATTACTTCAGGTGTTTGCTGACCAGTTTGGTCATCTCGAACATCGAGACCTGTTTCTTGCCGCCAAACACGTCTTTCAACTTGTCGTCGGCATTGATGTTGCGGCGGTTTTTGCTGTCTTGCAGGCCATGCTTCTTGATGTAGCCCCACAGTTTTTTGGTCACTTCGGTGCGCGGATAAGGACCGGCGCCGATTACGGCGCTGAGCGATGCGGAAATCTGCATCGGCTTCATGAACGCTGCGCTGGGTTTACGTGCTGATTTTTTCTTCGCGGGCTTTTTGCTAGCTTTTTTCTTTGCGGCCATCGTCTGTTCTCCTTGACAGTAAAGACTGGAAATTCCGCCCAAAAAATTGGGTTGAGCGGATTGTAATCCAAACTTTGCGAATTGGGTACTTTCTTAGAGAGAAAATCACCTGCCGCGCCCCGTGAATTACCGCGGGCATGCCCCTTGCGCGACCGCCGCGCTGTACTGCAGCCGTCATTCGAGCAGCGCCGCTGACTCGTTAAAGCAACGCGTGGCGCGCCGGTCAGCGGCGCCGCCCCGCGGAAAAACACGCTAAACGTCAATGGCAAAGCGCCGACTGTTAACGTCGACATTGCAGACATCACAGTGGATTAACGAGGTCGCTACGAGGGAAAAAACGATCTTGCCGCGGCGCGGACGGCCCTGGCGCACATCCCGCGCCGGGCGCAAGTCGCTGAACTGCCGGCGCGCGCCAGCGGGAAAAAAATTGCGGCAAGTCGCGCGGAGTTGCGATCCCGGCGTCACGCACGAGCCGCTGCGCAGCACATACTGATCAGACATGAACTTGCCGTTGTCTTCGCCGACCGCGCCAGGTACGGCGCGATAACCCGGGTACGGCTCGCAGGAGCTTCGATTCCACCCCTCACACATCGCCGAAAACGACGACGGCAACCCGATCCGCGACCCGCGTGAAATTCGGTAATGCGCCCATCGCCATTGCACCCTGCGCGAATATTCCGGCGTCCTAACGCTCGAATCCGCGGCGTTGCACAATCCATCGCTACCGACAACCGCGTGCGCGACTAAGCAGAATGCGTGGCCGCCACCCACGCAAAGCTTGTAAAATTGCCGGGCGCCGCGGAAGCAGACTCCGCTGCCCCTCTCCTATGAAAGATCTCACCCACCTCTTCCAGAGCAACCGCGCCTGGGCCGAGCGCATCCGGCGCCAGGACCCGGAATTTTTTCAGAAGTTGACGCACCAGCAATCGCCTGAATATCTGTGGATCGGCTGCTCCGACAGCCGGGTGCCCGCGAATGAAATCGTCGGGCTCATGCCGGGTGAACTCTTCGTTCATCGCAACGTCGCGAATGTCGTCGTGCATACGGACCTCAATTGCTTGTCGGTCATCCAGTTCGCCGTCGAAGTGCTCAAAGTGCGCCACGTCATCGTATGCGGTCATTACGGCTGCAGCGGCGTCGAGGCGATCTTGCGCGGCGACCGCCTTGGCCTGAGTGACAACTGGCTGCGCCACGTGCAGGACGTGCGCGAGAAGCACGAGCGGCGCCTGACGCCGGTCGCCGACTTCGCGCAGCGCAGCGCGCGCCTCTGCCAGCTCAACGTCATCGAGCAGGTCGTCAACGTCTGCCAGACTTCGATCATCCGGGACGCGTGGGAACGCGGCCAGCAGCTCGCGGTGCACGGCTGGATCTACGGGCTGCACGACGGACTGTTGAGCGACCTGAATACCGTAGTCACGCGCCAGTCCGAGGTAATAAGCAGCTACGACGCGGCGCTTGCGCAGCTGTCGCGTGCCGGCGCTGCGTAACGCTCTGCGCTCAATTCACCGGCAATGAATCGACCCAGATGGCGAGGCCCTGCGCGTTGAGTTCGATGTCGCCGGCGAACACCTCCAACACCGCTTCGCGCGTCAGCCGCCAGCCGTAGCGCCGCGCTTCGCCGAGCACGATGTGCGTAACGCCCGCTGTCAGGCGCGCATGCCGAGCGGCGCCCGCCGTACGCTCGCGGCGCGCGAGCTGCTCATGCGCGTCGACGAGACGATGCATGTCATCGGCCAGGCGCGCGATCTCCCGCACCTGACTGTAGTGCGTGACGTAAACCGCGCCCGGATTCAATCCGCAGATCAGGTCGAGCGAGCGATGCGCGGCCGCCGGATCGAACTGGGTCGGGCTCGACGTCGGAAATATGAATTGCCGGCCGTCGCAGTCGAGCTCTCGGTAAGAAAGTCCGAAGGTATCGCCCGCGAACAGATGTCCCGAGCGGGTATCGAGCACGCAGACATGATGGCGCGCGTGGCCCGGCGTATCGAAGAACCGGAATTCGCGGCCATTTAACTTGACCGCCGCCTCGTGCGGCGTTTCGATCACGCGCTCGCGCGGCACCGGTACGATGCTGCCGTACGTGCGCGCGGTCGCCTCCATGCCGTAGACGGCCTGCGTGCTCTCCACGAGCTTGGCGGGGTCTATCATGTGACGCGCCCCATATGGATGCACGGTCAGCATCGCATTGGGCAGATGCGACATCAGCAGGCCCGCGCCGCCGGCATGATCGAGATGGATATGCGTGAGGATCACGTAATCGACCTGCGCCGGCGCGACGCCTTTGGCGCGCAGCGCCGCGAGCACGCGCGGCACCGAACTATTGACGCCGGTATCGATTACCGCCCCGCGGCCTCCTTCGACCACGATGTGTATCGCATCGAGCTGCGGCCGCTGATAGCCGGAGTCGACGGCGCTGATGCCGAATTCGTGATCGGTGATGTGTGACATGAACATAAACGCGGGGGCCGGATCGGCTGCCGGCCTCATTCTACTGCCCGGCCGTAATACGCATGTAACGCCGTGCGCCTAGTTTGCGGGGCTTCATCCTCCCTGACTCTAAAAAATTGGAAAGCCCCTACAAAGGC
>JBDSSV010000065.1:0-7133 GCA_039928535.1 Burkholderiales bacterium | reverse complement strand
GAGCTTGTCGTTTTCGACGACGATCACTGCGCCGATATGCTTCTCGCGCATCAGGCGTGCGGCGTCGCCTACGGTGGCGTCCGCGGTGGTGGTGACGATTTCCTGGCCTTCGATGATCTTTTTAATGAGTCGGTCAGTCATGACTGCTCTCCGGTCTGGCTGCGGTGAAAAGAAACGAAGTGCGGGAAGCGGGCGCGGCGTCTGAAGCAGGACGAAATCCAATATCGGCCACCCATCGCAAATCATGCTACGCCCGGCGCCCGCCGCGGTCAATTACGGAATAATGACAAGCGCCAGGCGCGCGCAATCAGGGTTGTGGCACTTCGCGCAGAAAGACCGGCAGGTCCATCGTCGGCGGCCGCGCCGGCACCTCGAAGAACATCTGGCAGACAAAGCCGCGGTGATAACTCGTGTGGGTGACGACGTGCTGCAGCATCTCATAGCGCGTCATGCTGCCGGCGTTGCCGCCGACCAGCGTGAAACTCAGCTTCTCATCGAGAGCGTCGGCGCCGAGCGCGTCGCTCCACGCCACGTACCACGCATCGATTGCCCGCTGCTTGTCGCGCAATTCAGGCAGCGGCGGGTAGTCGGCGGTATTGCGCGCCGCATACCCGTGCGCGCGGCCTTCAAGGTGCGCCTGCCAGATCGCGTCGATCACGTAATTGTGATTGAGCGTATGCAGCATGTTCTTGAAGATGCTTTTGCGCTCTTTCGCCGCTTCGCCTTGCGGCAAGGCGGCGACGGCGTCGAACATCACTTGGTTGGACCAGGCGTTGTAGCGGGTCAGCATGCGGGCGGTGCGTAACATAAGGGGCCTTCCATGATGGAACGGATAGTATTCTGCTATTCTCCGCAGCAGCAGGAATAACGTTAACTGCGATAATACGCGCACACAGCCAACGGGGAAAATCGCGATGCCAAAAATTCTGATCGTGCATGGCGCCGGCATGAACATGCGCGGCAAGGCGCAGATCGACGTGTTCGGTCCGATGACGCTGCCGGAGTACGACGAGCATATTAGCAAGTACGCGCAGGAGCTCGGCGTCGAGATCGACATCTTTCACTCGAACCTCGAAGGCGAAGTGATCAACAAGTTTTATGCCGCCCACGACGGCGGCGTCGATGCGGCCATCATCAACCCGGCCGGCTACACCACCGGCCATCCGGCGCTGATGGCGGCGATCGCGCAGGTGCGCTTCCCGACGATAGAACTGCATATCTCGAACCCCGCGCGGCGCGGCCGCGACTCGGAGATCGCGCGCGTCAGCCGCGGCGTCGTGACCGGCTGCGGCATCTTCGGCTACTACCTCGCCATGCGCGGGATCCTGGACATCATCGCCGCCAAGCCTTCCGCCAAGAAATAACCCGCGCGTCACCGCACGCGACGGAACGATCGCGTTAAAAAATAAAAATGAGGAGAACCATGCATAGATCCGTGCTCGTTATTGGCGCTTTGTCGCTCGCCCTTAGCGCCGCCGGCGGCGTGCTGGCGCAAAATTATCCGGTGCGGCCGGTGCGTCTTGTCGTGCCGTTTCCGGCGGGTGGCAGCAACGATATCGTCGGGCGCGTGGTGGCGACCGGCCTCGGCGAGCGTCTCGGTAAGCAGGTCATCGTCGACAATCGCGTGGGCGGCAATTCCATCATCGGCACCGAAATCGTCGCCAACTCACAGCCGGACGGCTACACGCTACTGGTGATTTCGACATCGTTCACGACCAATCCGATCATCCACAAACTGCCGTTCGACCCGCTGAAGAGCTTTGCGTGGGTCGCCATGCTCGGCGTCGGCCCCAACGTGCTCGTCGTCAATCCGAGCCTGCCGGTAAACACGGTGCAGGAACTCATCGCGTACGCTAAAGCGAAACCCGGACAGCTGGTCTATGCGTCCACCGGTGTCGGCAGCAACGGGCATTTCGGCATGGAACTTTTCAAGCATATGACCGGCGCCAACATTTTGCACGTGCCCTACAAGGGCGGCTCTCCGGCCTTGATCGACACCGTTGGCGGACAGGTCCAAATGACCCTGGGATCGCTGATTCAGACGACGAGTTTTATCCGCTCCAACAAGTTGCGCGCGTTGGCGGTAAGCGGTGCGGCGCGCAGCAGCATCCTGCCCAATGTGCCGACTATCGCCGAATCCGGCGTGACGGGCTACCAGACGTCGAATTGGTGGGGTGTGGCGGCGCCGCGCGGCACGCCAGCGGCGGTGGTCAGCCGGCTTAACCAGGAAATCAAGATGGTCCTGCAGGCTCCCGACACTGAGAAGCGTTTCGTCAACGAAGGCGCTGAGCCCGTGGTGAAAACGCCGGCGGAGCTCGGCAAATACGTCGCCGACGAAATGGCGAAATGGGCCGAGCTCGCGCGCATCGCCGGCATCCGCGGCGAATGATCACGGCACGCGCGCGTCGGCATGCGCCTGGTCGTACTTGAGTACTCCCCAGTCGATGATGAACGCCACGCCGTAGGCGATCAGCAGCGCGGCGCAGAACGTAAGCACGTTGCGCGTCCAGCCCTTGGGCGCCTCCATCTCGTCCAGAAAGCGCTTGATATAGTGATTGGCGATGAAATACGCAATCGTCGATACGACTAAGCTCAGCAACTGCCGGATCCTTTCCGCATGCGTGCACGGCCGCACTGCGCCCGATCGGCAATGCCGGCGTCCTGCGCGTGACCGGCAGAATACATCGTACGGCGGCGCATAGAGGAGTAGACTAGTCGTTCGCCAACCCCAACGGCAACCGTCGCGGGTTCGCGATCAACTACATCAGGAGACGTCTGTGGCCACAGGTACAGTGAAATGGTTCAATGCAACCAAAGGATTCGGATTCATAGAGGCCGACGATGGCTCGAAAGATGTTTTTGTGCATATTTCAGCGGTCGAGAAAGCCGGCCTGAGCACGCTGAAAGACGGCCAGAAAGTCGAATATGAGTTGACGAAGGGCAACGACGGCAAATCGTCGGCAGGCAACCTGAAAGCTCTATAAGGCGCCCGGCGGCGTCGCGCGCAAAGCGCGATGGATTGATCCGCCGTTTTCCAAGGACGGGCAGGCCCGTGATTTAGACAGCAATTTTGCGGTTTTCTTCGCGGCGCCGGCCGTTATTTTTTACGCGCCAGCACGTCAACCCCGGTGCAACTCCCTCGTTATTCAGACTACGCCCCGCACAGGGCAGTGTAGTCCGATCTTTCACCCATCGAGGAGTCGTCATGCACAAGTTACTCGCAGCCATCGTCGCTTCAACTTTTGCGTTTGCGTCCGTGAGTTTTGCGGCGGAGACGGTCAAGAAGGAAGAATTGACCCAGGATCAAAGAGCCGACATGCGCACCCGCGCCGACCAGCTCACGCGCGCACGCGCTGCGGATTCGACGCAGGTAACAACCCGCGTCGCGCCGGCGCCGAAGGCAAAAATGCACCAGGTCAAGAAATCGAAGAAGGTGTCGCGTACGACGAAGAAAACGCAGCCGAAAGCGTAAGAAGCTTCAACGCTGCGCAAGCGGGGCGGGGAAAAATCCCCGCTCCGTTTTTTTGTTACTCGGCTCGCGCGTGCGTTTCGCCGCGGTTCTTCAGGAACGCAATCGCCTGTGCGAGTTCGTAATCGCTCTTGGCGACCACCTCGCCGGGTTGGGGGCGCAGGTCTTTTTCGTCCACGCCCTGCGGCCGCGGCGCCGGCGTGAATTGAAACAAGTTGCCCGCGACCCCCGGTGGGACCAGCGCCGGCTCCTTGCTGCGGTCATTGGTCAGATGCTTGCTCAAGTCGGCTTCGCGCATTTTCAATTTCACTTCGCCGCGCGAGCCGTCGTCGAGCGCGATATCGGGCACGATACCGGTCGCCTGGATCGAGCGGCCGTTCGGCGTGTAGTAACGCGCCGTCGTCAGCTTGATGGCCGTGCCGTTGCCGAGCGGCAGCACGGTCTGCACTGAGGCCTTGCCGAAAGTCTGCGTGCCCATGATCACTGCGCGATGATGATCCTGCAGCGCGCCAGCGACGATTTCGGACGCCGACGCCGAGCCGCCGTTGACGAGCACTACCATGGGCACGTCCTTCACCGCCGGCGGCAGCTTGGCCAGATAGTCGCGCCCGCCCCTCGTCAGGTAGTTCTGCGGACTCGCAGTCAGCCGCATCTTCGCGTCTTCGGTGCGGCCCTCGGTGTAAACGACCAGCGCATTTTTCGGCAAAAACGCTGCAGAGACCGAAACGGCGCCGCTCAGCAGGCCACCCGGGTCGTTGCGCAGGTCGAGCACGATGCCTTTCATCGGACCGTCGTTCTGCTTGAACACGGTCTCGATCGCATTGGCGAGCGTTTCGCCGGTCGGGCCCTGGAACTGCGTGACGCGGAAATACGCATAGCCCGGCTCGAGCAATTTCGACTTGACGCTCTGGATTTTGATCACGGCGCGCTTCAACGTGAAAATCAGCGGCTTGTCTTCGCCTTTGCGCGTGATCGTCAGTGTGATCGACGTGTCGACTTTGCCGCGCATCTGCTTGACGGCGTCGTTCAGGGACATGCCTTTGACGAATGTGTTGTCGAGTTTAACGATCAGATCGCCGGCTTTGATGCCGGAGCGCGCGGCCGGTGAGTCGTCGATCGGCGACACCACTTTGACGAACCCGTCTTCCATGCCGACTTCGATGCCGAGACCGCCGAATTCGCCGCGCGTGCCGACCTGCATTTCACGGTAGGCGTCGCGGTCGAGATAAGCGGAATGCGGATCGAGCCCGGCAAGCATGCCGGAAATCGCCTGCGCGATGAGCTTCTTGTCGTCGACCGATTCGACGTAATCGCTCTTGATGCGCCCGTACACTTCGCTGAACGCGCGCAAATCGTCGATCGGCAGCTGAGCCGCCGCGCCGGGTTGGGCGCCAGCGGGCAAATTGAGCGAAACGATGGCGCCGGCGAGAATGCCAAGCGCAACCAATCCAAGCTGACGCATTTTTGCACGCATACCTGGCCTCTGAATGAAATCTGTCGGGCTTGAGCCGGATCGGCGGTCCACGGCGACGCGCCGTGCAACTCTGCCCGCCGCCAGCTGACGACTGCTTACTTTAATACGGACCGCGGCGACGCGGGGGCGGCGGGCGGTTGTCATAAGCGTCCGACCGGCCATCGCGCTCGCCGCCGCGGCGCGCATCGGCGGCACGGTCGTCGAGTATCGCCGCCACGCCCACCTTGATCGTGCTGCCGGGGTTGTACGGCAGCGCGACGTTCACATCGCGGCCGTTATAACGGTAAACGACGTCATAGCCGTTGACCACTTCGCGCGTCGATTCGACGGTGCGGCAGCGCTGCTCGGTCTGTGCGCCGGCGCGATTTCCGATCACGGAGCCCGCGACCGCGCCGCCCGTAGCACCCACAATGGTGGCGGCCGTCTGGCCGCTGCCGCCGCCGACCTGATGGCCAATGAGTCCGCCGACGACGCCGCCGATGATGGGCGCAACAATGCCGCTGCTCCTTTGGGGCGCCGGGACGTTGTCGCATTCCTGCCGGTTGTCGGCCACGCGTTCGATGATCGGCTTTGCCGAAATGACCTGCGCGGTGTCGACAAAATCGCTGGCGGCATAGACATGGTTGCCGAGCAGGCCGACCGCTGCTGCAATTATCGTGCGTTTCATAACTGACTCCCTGAATGAAGGTCGACTCTATTAAACTGCGCCAGTGCTGCGTGCAATAGCGGTCTTACATACGGTTACAAGTCGCAAAACTGCGTAACCGCACCCGGCATACGGGCGCGGCCGGGCGGTGCGATTTTACCGGTCGGCTTGAGGTTTCCCTGTTTTCCGCTACCATGTCGTGCTTACGCGCTGCACCGTGACAAATTCCCGCCATCACTGGAGAAATAGCAATGCCACACGCGATCCGCATTTATGAAACCGGTGGTCCTGAAGTCATGCGCTGGGAAGAAGTCGAGGTGGGACAGCCGGGGGCCGGCGAAGTTCGCGTGCGCAGCACCGCCGTCGGGCTGAATTTCATCGACACCTATCACCGCACTGGCTTGTACCCAATGCCGTTGCCGCTGACGCTGGGTATGGAAGGCGCCGGCGTGATCGAGGCGGTCGGGCCTAAAGTGAAGGGCTTCAAGGTCGGCGACCGCGTCGCCTACGCCAACCCGATCGGCTCGTATGCCGAAATCTGCCTGCGGCCGGTCGCGCGGCTGGTGAAAATTCCGGCCGGCGTCGACGACAAGATCGCGGCGTCCATCATGCTGAAAGGCATGACCGCGTGGTATCTCTGCAAGCGCACCTACAAGGTCGGCAAAGGCGAGACCATAATTGTGCATGCCGCGGCAGGCGGTGTCGGCCAGATCCTTTCCCAATGGTGCAAGCATCTCGGCGCGACCGTCATCGGCACGGTGGGCAGCGACGAAAAAGCCGCGCTCGCGAAGAAAGCCGGCTGCAAGCACGTCATCGTCACGTCGAAAGAAGACTTCGTTGCGCGCGTCAAGGAAATCACCAAGGGCAAAGGCGTGCCGGTGGTTTACGACGGCATCGGCAAAGACACGTTCATGGGCTCGCTCGATTGCCTGGCGCCGCGCGGCTACATGGTGAGTTTCGGCAATGCATCGGGTGCGGTGACGCAATTCAATCCCGGCGTGCTGGCAGCCAAAGGCTCGCTGTTTCTCACGCGCCCGACGCTCTTCAACTATACGGCGACCCCGGAAGACCTGGCGGCAGCGGCGCGCGACTTGTTCGCGGTGGTGAAGAATAAAGCCGTCAGGATATCAATCAACCAGACTTATCCTCTGAAGGAGGCCGCGCAGGCGCATCGCGATCTTGAGGCGCGCAAGACGACCGGTTCGACGGTCTTGCTGCCGTAGCGGGTTGCGGCGGTGCGCGTGCAGTGTCGCGCGCACTGCGCCGGGGCGTGTTGCCGGCGCGCGCGCGCCGGCGCGTGGACAAAACGGATCGGCTTGATTCTTGCATTCGATTGCAGCGTGCCAACGAAAAGTGAAAGGAGAATGTCTTGAAGACCAGCCGTTGCCTGATTCCGGCAGCCTGTATCCTGGCGGCCGTGTCGTCTGCCCAAGTATTCGCGCAGTCCGACTACCCGAATAAATCGATCCGCATGGTGGTGGGGTTTCCCGCGGGCGGCATATCCGACGTGCTGGCACGCGCGCTCGGCGCGCGCCTGTCGGCGC
>JBDSSV010000064.1:0-4821 GCA_039928535.1 Burkholderiales bacterium | reverse complement strand
TTGACCTGCGCGCGGTCCTCCTGGATGACACTCTTGTCGATGCTGTCAATGGCGACCGGCAGATCAAAGCTGTCGCGCGCGGTGCGCGTCGCGCTGGTGACGACCTCGGGCAGCAGCACGGGCGACGCTGGCGGCCTGGTTTCCTGCGCGCAAGCGTCGGGCGTAAATACCGCGAGCACGCCGGCGGCCAACAGGAATATGTTCGCAGTGGACATCATCATCCGGTTCGTCGCGCGCCTTTAGTTGAGGCCGACACGATAGTTCGCGCGAATCTCGATGTCGGCATCGGATAGCGCCGGCGCCGCCGCCGGCGCGGAGGGTCGCATTTGCGCCCACGCGCTTGTCATCATAAGCAATGCAATCAGTGCGCCGCCAACGCACGCCAGTGCCGATGCAGACGGCGCCAAACTTGTGGCAATTTTCATAATTCCTATGGAGTGAGCACAATAACGACGTGGTTGCGCCCGCTGTTCCGGCACGCGGCAGGTGCGGCATTCCCCCGCTTTCCCAGCATGCGCGAATAAGTGTAGCACTCTTCATTGGCGGCGCAAGGTGGGGCGCGCATCTGCCGGCGAGGAAAAATATGCGCCGGCATTCATTGTAAATTCGAAGTAATTTGCCGCGAGGGCCGCCGCCAGTCGCGAGGAGAAAGCAGTCTTATCCAGCGTAAACCGGTCGCGCGCGGCGTCGGCACGCGCGGGAATAACACCCGGCCCGGCGCGCTTGAGGTGGTTTGAGCGTGGTGCTTCAACTAGCGTAAAATCCGCTCTCGATTGCGGGTGTAGTTCAATGGCAGAACGGCAGCTTCCCAAGCTGCATACGAGGGTTCGATTCCCTTCACCCGCTCCAAACAAAAGAAGCTGCGCGGCGGCGTCTTTTGTTTGGTGGGTGAAGGGATGAGAACATGGGTTCGACAATGGGACATCCGGTGGATGTCCCGTTGGACGCCACGCATTTTTTTGCGTGGCGGTCCTGAGCAGCATGCTGCGAAGGATGACCGGATCGCAGAGGCAATGCGAGCCGGCCACATTCCCTTCACCCGCTCCATTCGCCTTCACGCGACTACAGGAAACGCGCCATGAAAAAAATCATCTAGTTCGTCGTGTTGCCGGCGGCCGGCCTGGTCGTGATTCTGATCGCGATCGCCGCCTACGTCGCGGCTACGTTCGACCCCAATCAATATAAGGCGCAGATCATCAAGCTGGTCAAGGACAAGACGAAGCGCACGCTCAAGCTCGACGGCGACATCAAGCTGTCGCTGTTTCCGAGCATAGGCGCGGTGGTGGGCAAGGCTGCGCTGTCGGAATCCGGCAGCGAGCAGGAATTCGCCGGCGTCGAGGATTTGCGCGTCTCGCTGAAGCTCATGCCGTTGCTGTCGAAAGAAGTCATTATCGATTCGATCGAGATAAAAAATCTGCGCGCCACCGTGAGCAAGAGCAAGGACGGCAAGTTCAGTTTCGAGGACCTGACGGGCGGCGACAAAGCGGCGCCGGCGGAAAAAAGCACCGGCGCACCGGTCACGATAGATATCAATCATGTGACTTTCGATAACGCGACCATTACCTACATCGACCATATGGCCGGCGCGAAATACACGCTATCCAAGCTGAATCTCAAGACCGGGCGCATCGCCAACGGTGTACCGGGCAAGATCGATCTGGCGGTGACCGTGCAAAGCGACAAGCCGAAGGTGAATGTCGACGCCACGCTAAAGACCACGCTGACGTTCGATCTCGACAAGCATCATTACGCGCTCGAAGGCCTCGATTTCGGCGCGAAGGGAGCTGCCGCGGGCATCAACAATCTTGTCGCCAGCGCGAAGGGCGATATCGACGCCAAACCCGCCAGCAAGGAATTCCTCATTTCGAAGCTCGCGTTCGCGGCAACCGGCAAGCCGGATGGCGGCGGCGATCTCAACGTCAAACTCGATGCGCCCAAGCTCAACATAACCAAAGATAAGGTGAGCGGCGAGAAAATCGCGCTCGATGCGTCGTTAAGCAGCGGCAAAGACAAGACGGCTGTCAAGCTCGACATCCCGGGCATCGACGGCACGGCGAAAGCGTTCAGGGCCGCCGCCATGACTCTTAACGTGGACATGCAGCATAACGGCGCCACCATCAAGGCCAAAGTGACCAGTCCCATCGCCGGCAGCGTCGACGCGGAAAAACTTGAGCTCGAGAAACTGGTGGCGGCCATCAACGTGAACGATCCGAAGCTGCCGAAGAATCCGCTCGACATCACCGTCAACGGCGCCGCGTCCATCGATCTCGCCAGGCAGAACGCGAGCATGACGTTCGCCACCAAGCTCGACGACAGCAGCATCAACGGCAAGGCCGGCGTGGTCAAATTTACGCCGCCGTCGTATACCTTCGACATCAATATTGACCAGCTGGACGCCGATCGCTATCTGCCGAAATCCGACCCCAAGCAGAAGGATCGCACGCAGGCGGTCGACCTGTCGGCGCTGAAAGGACTCAGCGCGAACGGCACCATCAAGATCGGCAAGCTCAAAGTCGCCAACGTCAGCGCGACGAACGTGCGCATCGACGTCAAGGCGGCCAACGGTCGGCTCGATGCGAGCCCGATCGCGGCGAATCTGTATCAGGGCGCGCTGGCGGGTTCATTGTCGGTGCAGTCGGCAGCGACGCCGGTCATCGCAGTCAAGCAGACGTTGACCGGCATCAATGTTGGCCCGCTGCTGAAAGACGCGGCCAACTTCGATTCGCTGCAGGGCAAGGGGAATATCACCCTCGACGTCAGCGGTCAGGGGCATACGGTGCCGGAAATCAAGAAGACATTGAACGGCAGCGCGGCGGTCAAGCTAGTCGACGGCTCGATCAAGGGCATCAACATCGCGGCGTCGATCCGCGATGCGAAGGCCAAGCTCGGGTCGCTGAGAGGCGAAAAGACGCAGGCCGCGAACCAGGCCGACAAGACGGATTTTTCCGAGTTGTCGGCGACATTCAATATCAAGAACGGCGTCGCTCATAACAAGGACCTGTCCGGCAAGTCGCCGTTGCTGCGCTTGGGTGGCGAGGGCGACATCGACATCGGCAATGAAAAACTCGATTACCTCGTCAAGGCGACCGTGGTAGCGACCGCGGCGGGGCAAGGCGGCAAGGAGTTGGTCGACCTCAAAGGCGTCACTGTGCCCGTCAGGCTGACGGGCCCGTTCAATGCGCCGCAATACAAAATCGACTTCGCCAGCATCGCGACCAATGCGGCGCAGGCCCTCGTTGAAACCAAGAAAGAAGAGATCAAAGCGAAAGTCGAAGATCAAATCAAGGACAGGCTCAAAGGGCTGTTCGGGCGCTGACTTTGGCGCGGTTACCCAGTTCAACCGGCGGCACGCCCGGCGTGCGCTTTGCATCTCTGGTCGTGTGCTGGCAGAAGCGGCATGGCCGCCACAACCTGCCGTGGCAGAATACGCGCGACGCCTACCGCATCTGGCTGTCGGAAATCATGCTGCAGCAGACGCAGGTGACGACGGTCATTCCGTATTACCAGCGCTTTCTTAAACGCTTCCCCGATATACCTTCGCTGGCCGCGGCGACGGAAGACGACGTGCTGACCCTGTGGAGCGGGCTGGGCTACTATTCGCGGGCGCGCAATCTGCAGCGCGCGGCGCAGGTCATGGTGGAGCAACACGGCGCGCGCGTGCCGCGCAGTATCGACGCATTGCTTGCGTTGCCGGGAATAGGCCGCTCGACGGCGGCGGCCATCGCGGTATTTGCTTACGGCGACCGCCACGCCATTCTCGACGGCAATGTGAAGCGCCTGTTCGCGCGCCGTTTCGGCATCGCGGGCTATCCGGGCGAGGCGAAAGTCGCGGCGGCGCTATGGGGCGAGACGGAGCGGCAACTCCCGGCGAGCGGAATAGAAGCGTACACGCAAGGGCTGATGGATCTGGGCGCGACTGTGTGCACGCGCGGCAAACCGCGCTGCGACGGCTGTCCGGTGGCAGCGGACTGCATCGCATTGAAGCGCAATGCCGTCGGTGAATTTCCCGCGCCGCGCCCGCGCAAGATACTGCCCTTGCGCAGAACGCAGATGCTGGTACTGCTGCATGCACGGCAGGTAATGCTGGAAAAGCGCGCGCCGACCGGTATCTGGGGCGGCTTGTGGAGTTTCCCCGAGGTCGTCGCCGGTATCGACATCGCGGCGCTGTGCGCACAGCGCTATGGCGCAACAGTCGCGACGCACCGCGTGATGCCGACAGTCGCGCACGGTTTTACGCATTTCAGGCTCGACATCGTGCCGCAGCGGATGGATATCAGCTCGATTACGCCGCACGCCGCAGCGCCGGGAACCATGTGGTTGTCGCTGGACGAAGCGCTCGGCGCGGCGATTCCGGCGCCGGTCAAGCGCATACTGGAAACTGTACACGCAGGGAAATGAGCGCCTGCATGAGGTCGGCTGCGCCCGGCCGCGCTACTTCATGATCTCCACACGTTCGCCGCGGTCGCGTTTGGTCTCCGCGCGCACCTGTAGGTAGCGCTGAAAGCTGGGTTCCTGCCGGTAGGCGCCGCTCGCAATGTAATCGAGCGCGGACTGCAGGTGGAACCGGCGCACGTAAGCCTCCACGCGGAATACTTCGCGGCCCGCGCCGTCGAATAGCAGGACGCTCGGCGTATAGAGAACATTCAGTGTCCGCGCCCATTGCGCCGCGGTCGTTCTCGCGCCCCCCGGGGTGATTACGGCCGCGCCGCTCTTTACATTCATGCGGTAGACCTCGAAGCGCTGCAGCAGGTTGCGCGTGTCGGCGTCCTGCAGCGAAGTCAGGTGCATTTCATCGCAGTCCGCGCAGCCGGGCTGCTCGAA
>JBDSSV010000063.1:0-3950 GCA_039928535.1 Burkholderiales bacterium | reverse complement strand
TCGTGACTTCGACGAGGCCGGTAAGGACGTCGTCGAGCGAATCCATGCCCGACATTTTTTTCGAAATGCTGAGCAGCAGCTCGGCGAAGCGCAAGCGCCGGTCGCGGCTCGCGCTCGAGATGTCCCGCACCATGCGCGCCGGGGCGGGGGGCGCGGCGCGGCGGCGGGGCGACGCGCGCAAGGTCTTGCGGCTTTCCGCTATCGCTGCCGCGGGTGCACGCACGCCGTTAGGCGCCCGCTTTTTTGCTGCCGGATTACGCATTTCAGGCTTTCGCGCGCGCAGTTTCGAGCGCGTCGCGCAAAGAGGCCACAGTCGCTTTCAACTGCTGAATCTCATCGTGCGCCGTGCGCACCGCGGCCTGTACGCTGCGCTCCTTGTCCTGGCGCTCGATCTCGAGCGCATCGCGCAACGCGGTCGCCGCGGACCGCAGCTGCACGATCTCGTGATTGGCCGCCACCACCGCGTCCTGCACGACCTTCTCGCCGTCGATGCGCGCCTGCTCCAGCGCATCGCGCAATGCCGCCGCAGTCGCCATCAGTTGTGCGATCTCTGTGCTGCTCGCGACCACCGCGTCCTGCACGCATTTTTCGCCGTCGACTTTTTCCTGCTCGAGCACATTGCGCAACGCCGTGACCGTGTTTTTCAGATCCCGGATTTCCGTCAGCCAGGCATGTATTTCGTCCTGGGTGACGGTGGTGTGCTGCGGAGTGTCCATGCGTTATTTTAACGGGGCGCCGGTGGAGCGGGATAGGTCGTTGATACTAGCAGAAAACCCTGCCGCTATTTATCGCATAACCATAACCACCATTTCGTTCCGGCACCGAATTCCCTCACCGCCTAGTCCATCTGGCTGGTCTGGCGCAGAGATTTCTTCACCGTCCGTGCGGCCGAAAAATCCTATTTCGTCGCGTCGCCGCTTTCGACGATCACCTGCTCGACTACCCCGCCGCCGTCGCGCCGGAATGCCGCCGCCTTTTGATATTCAGGCGACGCGTGACATGCGGCCGCTTGTTCCAGATTTGGAAACTCAATAACGACGAAGCGCTGGAAGTCCTCCGGCCCTTCGACGATCTTGTAGCGCCCGCCGCGCGCGAGCACCTTGCCACCGAACCTGGCGATGATGCCCGGTACCTGGTCGGTATATTTCTTGTATTTGACGGGATCGTCAATCCTGCAGCGGGCGAGCCAGTATGCGGGCATCTCTTCTCCTCTCTTTACAGCGGAATCTAACGGCTTTAGTAATTGTTATGGCAATTATTTTCCGCCGAACTCCTGCTCGATCTTGCGCCACTTCTCGACGCCGACGATTTTCGTGTACTCCTCGAACGGCGTGCCGCTGCCGACGAGTTTCAATTCACCGCTTTTCAGATCGGCGAGCGCCATTTGCATCGTCTTGGTGATGCGCAGCAGCAGCGTGATGCCGTAAAGCGCAATGCCGTAGCCCATCTGGCCGAGCACCGACGGCTTCAATATCGGCGTGATGCCGCCTTCGAGCATGTTCGCGACGTGGCAGGTCTGGACCTCGCGCACTGCGCGCGCGATTTCGTCTTCATTCAGCATCGACTCGATGAATACGCCGTCGGCGCCTGCGCGCACGTAGCGCTCAGCGCGGCGCAAGGCCTCGTCCATGCCGTGGATCGCGCGCGCGTCGGTGCGCGCGACGATAAAAGTGTCGGGGTTCATGCGGTTCGCTGTCATCGCGCGCAATTTCGCTTCCATTTCCTCAGTCGGCACGACCTGCTTCCCAGCCATATGGCCGCAGCGCTTGGGCGACACCTGATCTTCGATGAACATCGCCTGTACGCCCATGCGTTCGTACGTATGCAGCAGATGCACCGCGTTCTTGACGTCGCCATAGCCGTTATCGGCATCCACCAGCACGGGCAGATCGCAGGCGCTGATCATGTCGCGGTACGCCGCTGAAAACTCGCCGAGCTGGCACAATCCGATGTCGGGCAGGCCATAGCGCGCGCCCGCGGTCTGAAAGCCGCCAATGAAAAACCCTTTGAAGCCGGCTTCTTTGATGAGCAGCGCCGACAGCGCATCGTGCGCGCCGGGGAGCACGAGCGGTTTTTCGGTCTTCGCAAGCTCGCGTATGGTGGGTTTTTTCACGGAAAATTCCAGTTCTGGTTATATACTGCGTGAGCGGGCGAATATAGCAGCCCCCCATTACTGCCGCAATTCGCGCCGCCGATTCGTGCGGAATTGCCTCGTCAGGACGGCGAGTGGCTGCAAAACTCGGGCATCGATCAATGCGGCCACCTGCTGAACGCGGCCGGAATACAGTAGACTTCGTGCCTATGGCTGACGAAAAAAATCCAGATCCGGAAGCACAGTACATTACCTATACCATCGCTTGCCTGGGCCTCGAGCGTTGGTTCGTCGACAGCAATAAAGGCACCTCGGGATATTCTTTCCACTCGATGGCGGAAGCTCAACGCTTCGCCATCACGCTCGCCAAGCGCAATACGCCGAGCAAAGTGTGCACCGTGGAGCCCAACGGAGATATCGTCGACGAATTTGTCTTTACCGAGCCGCCGCCTGCCGGCGAATAAATTCGCGCGGACCCGCGCCGACTACGCGACTTTAAGGCGGCGCAGCGCAATAGCGCGCTCGGCCCAGTCCGGCACCGCGACTTCACGCATCAGCACCCCGGGCCGGCGGAAATACGCTGCCCGCGCACTGCTTGCAACGGGTGCGCCTATGCCCTCGCCCAGCAATCGCGCGTGCGCGACGATGGCTTTGCCGAACTCCAGGCGCCTGTCCGCGTATTGCATCAATGCTGAATCGATGTCGTGCGGATGCGCCAGCAACGCAGCGGCAAGCGCGACCGCATCGCCAGCCGCCTTCGTCACCCCAAGGCCCACGTGCGGACGCGCGACAAACGCGGCGTCACCGAGCAACGCGACGCGCCCAAACACGAGTTGCGCGGATTCCAGATCGTAGATCGGCTGAAACAAAGGCTTCGCGGTCGTGCGCACGACATCGACGAATTGCGGCGCGAGCAGTCGCGCGGCAGCGGCATGCATGTCGGTAATCACGTGTGGCCGGATGCGATCGGGCGGAATGTTGTGCGCGTAGTGCCGTCCGCCGGCATCGGTGCAAAGATCGCTTAATTCGGTATTCGCGTCGGCAGGCCGGTACCAGACGAAATTGATGCGCCGCTCGCCCGCACGCGTGCTGTTGTCGCGCGCCGCGACGAGATAGGTCAGCATCTGCTCGCCCGGCGGCAGGCAGAACGCCATGCGGCCGGCCAGCGTGCGCCGCGTTTCATCATTCACCGCGCGCTCGTCGGCGAGCCCGCGCCACGCGAGGTAGCCCGAATAGACGGGCCGCGCCTGCGGCAGAAATTGCGCGCGCACGGTTGAGCGTATGCCGTCTGCGCCGACCAGCAGATCGCCGCTTGCCTGCGAGCCGTCCTCAAAATGAGCCGTCACGGTAGTGGCGTTCTGCTCCACGTGCACGAGCGATTTGTTGAAGTGGTAGCGGTCGGCGGGAAATACTCCCTTCATCAGGCCATACAGGCTGCCCCATGCCGCGAGGATCTGGACCATGGGCAACTCGGCCAGGACATGGCCGGCGCGATCGAGCGTCACGCGCCCCTGCGTAGCGCAACCAATCGTAGCGTCGATCATTGCGCCGGCGCGCCGCATCGCGTCGAACAATTCGTCGTGCGTAATAATGCCGGCGCCGCGGCCCGCGAGTGCCACGCCCGCGCGCTCGAAGACCTCGACGTCCCACCCGGCGCGCGCTAGCAAATTGGCGGCAAACAGCCCGCCCAGCGAGCCGCCGACGACCAGCGCCGTGCGCCGCTCACCCATCGCAGCGCAAATGCCTGGCGATGGTTCGGCGCGCGCCGCTATTGCCCGGCAATTTTGAACTTGTGGATGCGCCGGCCGCGGTTTTCGGCGACATAGACATTGCCCTTCGAATCGACCGCGATGCCATG
>JBDSSV010000062.1:0-7203 GCA_039928535.1 Burkholderiales bacterium | reverse complement strand
AATTGAACATGCAAAGTTCAGAAACTACAAAGGTACCGATGGAGCAAAAGAGACAAAACCCGACTTCCGTTCTGCCCGAACGTTTGCGTGGAAGAAACGGATTGATCGTTGTGGCGATCCTCGCGATCGGCGGTGGCCTCTATCTCAATTGGAGCTGGCTGGTGGCGGCAGGACTCGCACCTCTTATTCTGGGCGTGCTGCCATGTGTTGCAATGTGCGCGTTAGGCTTATGTGCCTGCAAGATGACTGTGGGCAAATCATCGTGTTCCAGTTCGGAAACTCCCCCGAAGACTGCGGAAACCACCGATTCGTCTTCAGCCGGGGGATCTCGGCATCCGTCATGAAAAGAATGCGCGGATTTTCACGACGTCAGTTGTGTCGTCTCAGCGTCGTCACGGCGCTGATAAGTGTGCTGGCGATTTTCAGTGTCGCGAATGCACGCCAACACGAACCAGATAAAGCTACGATTGTCGCCTTGGGTTTTGACGGCGGATCACAAACAATCCTCAAGGCTTATCCTCAGGCGCTCTATCGGAGCGGCGACGAAGGCGCGCATTGGTCACGAATTTCATTGCCGAAAGCCATCACGGGCGGCAAGATCGCCGCGGTGGCAGTATCATCACAGCGTAAAAACGCGTTGTATATCGCTGGTCCGGGCATCGGTATTTTGCGCAGCGAGGACGATGGGCGAAGCTGGGTCGCGCGGAACAAGGGACTGCCTCGCGGCAGGGTTGTCGCGCTCGTGCCGCACGCAGATCAACCCGACACGCTCTATGCTTACATAGCCGGACGCGGCATTTTTCGCAGCGAACATGCAGGAATTGACTGGCGGTTGATGGACAAAGGACCGCGGGAGGCGATTCTGCAGATCGTCCATTCGAACATGCCGGGCAGCATGCAGACAGGTTGGTTTTTTGCTGCTACGAAAAAGGGGGTCAGGCGTTCGATGGACTGTTTTTGCGGCTGGCGTGATGCCGGCGGGCTTGCACACCCCGTCAGTACGGTCGCCTACGATCCGCACCAACCTAAGCAGGTTTACGCCGCCACCGGGGAAGGACTCTTCCTGAGTTTGGATGGCGGGGAGCATTGGGCGCGGGTAAATTCCCCGGGGTCGGTCATTACCGCGCTTATTGTCGCGCCCTCGGGTGTGCTATATGCCGCCGCCGGCGATGGCGGGCTATTCCGCAGCGTTGATCGAGCCAATACCTGGGGGCGTATCGATGCGTAGCATTGTGGTTGGTGGCCTGTTGGCACTGCTCGGCGTACCGGCGATGGCATCCGATCCCAGAATATCGCTAAAGCCGGAACCGCTTGGCCGCGTCATTTACCAGCAACACTGCGCCACCTGTCATGGTGCCCGGGGCGAGGGTGCGCCCGGCTGGCAGCAGCCCGATAAACAAGGTGAACTCCCGGCGCCGCCCCATAACTCGGAAGGCCACACCTGGAAACATTCCGATGCCATGCTCTATCGCATCGTTAAGCAGGGCTGGCACGATCCATTCAATAAAACCGACCGACTGACGATGCCCGCATATGCCGGACAGTTGTCGCCGAGAGAAATAGAGGCAGTCATCACTTACCTGAAAACGCTATGGATGCCTGAACAGCGGCGCTTCCAGCGCAAAGAAAGCCGGCTTCAGCCATTTCCATCGGAAACGCACTAATGGCTGTTGCCTTAGGATGGAAGAGAAGATTCGTTCACTAACCGAAAAGGAGTATGACTATGCGTTATATGAAGACTTTGATCTTGCTATTCACGCTGGGATTTCAGCTCACTGCTTTCGCCGCTAACATCCCAGTGAAATTGTACCGCAATCCCAACTGCGGCTGCTGCAACGTCTATGCGGATTATCTCAAGAGCAACGGCTTCAACGTGGAGTTGATTAACACCACCGATCTGTCGGCCATTCATCGGAAGTATGCAATACCTGAAAAGCTGGAGGGTTGCCACACTGCCATCATCGGCGGCTACATTTTTGAAGGCCTCATTCCTGCGGAATATGTCAAGCGTGTGCTGAACGAGCGCCGCCCGATCAAGGGACTTTCCCTGCCCGGCATGCCGGTCGGCGCGCCCGGGATGCCGGGCATAAAACAAGGGCTGCTGAACGTTTATTACATCACGGATACCCCGACCCCTCGGGTTTTCGCGAGCTTTTAAGCCGGCGCAAAAGACAAGCAGGCGATAAATGGCGTATGGCACTTTTTGCCAACGTCTTACTTTCGCGATGCATAACTTGCCTACGGCGCTGCGCTCCGGGCTGAGCGGATGCGGGGGAATGATTGCCGTGGCCGTCTTGACCGTCGCGGCCGCCATCATCTTGAATTGGGATTGGCTGGTGGCGGCAGGAGTCGCCCTGCCAATTTTGGCTCTGCTTCCTTGCACCATCATGTGTGCGGTGGGCCTGTGCATGAACAAGAGGATGGGGATTACCTGGTTCGCGCGGAGCCGAGCCGAAGACAAAACTGCGGCAGAGCAGATTGATAACCCACCCGCTCCCGCTGCAAATCCGGAAGTGGGCAGCGGGATTCGACATGACGAGTGATGCGCATTTAGTCTCGAGATGGCCGAGAAAGGTGCGCTGTACGAGCGATAAAAACCCGAGCTTTTACCGGAGCCAATTCCTCGTCACGACTTGCGGAAGCGAGCGAGTATCTCAACGCTCCACTGCAGAACCAGAAGAGGGAACCATTTCGGCGCCAGTGGCTATACCGTGATGCTGGTTTCGGGGCTGACAATTGCAGTAGCCTTCGAATGGATCGCTGTCCACTTGCTGCAACGATGAAATTACGCGCCCGCAATGCCTCTGCTGCCATTCCTGGATATTGGAATCGTGCCTGTCGCTCAAATGCTGATGTTGCCCGCGTTGATCTTTCGCGTCGTTGCGGCAAGCGTTTCTCGTTCGTGTTGAGCGTGGCGCGCAATGTCTCGGGGCGTTCGTTTTTAATCGCTACCCCACGCTTTCATAGCGTGGATTGTGGTCTAGGGGCTTCACCTGCCTACAATCGGTATCCCTTGACTCTATACCGCGGTATAGGGTTTATAGTAGGCGTCAAGGAGGTGATATTGCTATGCGCAGTCCGCAATCGCTGACGATCGGCAAGGTCGCCGATCAAGGCGGCGTGAACGTCCAGACCATCCGTTACTACGAGCGGCGCGGCTTGCTGCCAAAACCTGCGCGTACCGCCGCGGGGTATCGTAAGTATTCGGACGACGCGGTGCGCCGGCTGCGATTTATCAGGCAGGCACAGGCGCTGGGATTCTCCTTGATCGAAATCGAGGAATTGCTGTCGCTGCGGATGCAGCCGGGAACAACCTGCGGCGATATTCGCCAACACGCGCGCCAAAAAATGGCAGCCGTCGATAACAAAATCACCGAGTTGCAGCGAATCAAGGATGCGTTGTGCGCGCTCGCGATGGCCTGCCAGGGCAAAGGGCCGACCAGCGAATGTCCGATACTCGAGGCGCTGGAAAGCGGCAGGAATTGAGGATGGACGTCGAGCTTATCTACGATGCCGATTGCCCGAATGTTGGCGCGACGCGCTCGCTGCTGATCCAGGCGTTCACGCGAACGGGAGTTTCCGCCAGATGGCGGGAATGGGAGCGCGGTCAAGCGCAATGTCCTGCGTACGTTCAGGGCTTCGGTTCACCGACCATACTTGTGGATGGCATGGATATCGCGGGCATGAGTCCGGCCGCCGGAACTCGCGCCTGCCGGGTGTACAGCGGCATTAACGGCCACTTACAGTCATTGCCGCCACTGGAATTGATTTCCGCGGCTTTGCTAAATGACGCTCCGGATATTTCGGGGCGCATAACGGGCAAAGGCCGCTTGCAGGCCGTGCTCGCTTCATTCCCCGCAATCGGCACTTCGTTGCTGCCCAAGCTGACCTGCCCATTGTGTTTTCCGGCTTATGCCGCGCTGTTGAGCGCAATGGGATTAGGGTTTTTCGACTACACGCCTTACCTGTTACCGCTCACGCTCGGATTTCTGGCGGTCGCCGTCGGCGCGCTGGTAATTCAGAGCAGACGCAGTCGCAACTGGATCGCTCTCATGATGGGCATCGCGGCATCGATAATCGTGCTATTCGGAAAATTCATGTTCGAGCTTGATTGGCTATCGAACGCAGGCATCGGCTTGCTGGTTGTCGCAATTTTTCTGGGCAACCGGCGTAAACCAGCACAGGCTGAGTTCTGTCCCAAATGCGTCGGGGACGGAAATACATTGCAGACAGACGCGTTAAGGAGAAAATCATGATTGCAACACGCAAAATCGAAGTATTCAGCGCAGGATGCACGGTATGTGAAGACACGATCACGCTCGTCAATCACATTGCCTGCCCTTCATGCGAAGTCAAGATCCTCGACATGCACCAGCCGGAAGTCGCGAAGAAAGCCTGGCAATACGGCATTCGCAGCGTTCCTGCCGTCGTCGTCGATGGCAAACTGGCGGATTGCTGCGCCGGTCGCGGACCTGATGAAGCCGCATTGCGGGCGGCGGGGATAGGCGCGCCGATCTAGCGCGATCAATCAGTGTCACTCCAGCGCCGGCCGCGAACATATTGCGACAGGCTCAGCTTTTGGCGCCGATTCGGCAGAGTCAATTGAGGAATTGCTAGAGCCTGCGTCGAGGGCCGTTTCAAATCAAACCGCGACATTACCCGAGGGATTCCGGTGCCTTGACAGATATTATTAATTTTCATATTATTGGAAATATGAAAATATCCGCAACCGTCATTGCGCTCGAAGGCCTTGCCAGCGAACCGCGCCTTGGCATTTTCCGGCTGCTGGTCGTCGCCGGGCCCGCAGGCCTGCCGGCGGGCAAGATTGCCGAGCGCATGAAGCTGCCCGCGCCGACGTTGTCGTTTCACCTTTCACAACTGAAGAATGCCGGGCTCGTTGCCTGCCAGCGCGACGGCCGTTCCCTCATTTATGCCGCCGACTTCGCCGCCATCAATGGCCTCGTCGACTTTCTGACCGAGAACTGCTGCGGCGGCAACCCGGCGCAATGTGCGCCCGCCGTTTCCCGCTCCAAACGCAAAAGGAGAGTCAAATGAAACGCTTCCATGTGCACGTCGCGGTCGATGATTTGCAGGCCAACATCCGTTTTTATTCCGCGGTGTTCGGCAACCAGCCGGCCATGGTGAAAGATGATTATGCAAAGTGGATGCTCGACGATCCGCGCATTAACTTTGCGATTTCTGCCCGTGGCAATAAACCGGGCGTAAATCCCCTCGGCATTCAGGTCGATACGGCGGCCGAACTGAAAGAATTGCGCGCACAGTTAATCGCAGCTCAGGCGCCCTTGCGCGAGCTAAAAGACGCCGCGTGCTGTTACGCGAAATCCGACAAGTACTGGAACACCGATCCGCAATGGGTTGCCACACACTGACGCCGTTATGCCGGACCGAATCTATAACGTGCTGTTTCTGTGCACTCACAACTCGGCGCGCAGCGTCCTGGCTGAAGCTATCGTCAACCACGTCCAAATCAATGGCGGCCGCTTCAAAGGCTATAGCGCGGGCAGTCATCCCAGCGGCACGGTAAATGCGCTCGCGTTGGAGCAGATTGCCAAAGTCGGCCTGCCTGTAGAAGGAATACGCAGCAAGGACTGGAGCGAGTTCGAAATACCGGGCGCACCGGTCATGGATTTTGTCTTTACGGTCTGCGACAACGCCGCTAACGAAGTCTGCCCCGTCTGGCCAGGACAGCCGATGACCGCGCACTGGGGCATGCCGGACCCTGCCGCCGTTGAAGGTAGCGACGTGCAAAAGCGTCAGGCGTTCGCCCGCACTTTCTCAGAGTTGCGCAACAGGATCAACACGTTCGCGAATCTGCCCATGGAGAAACTCGACCGGCTCACGCTTAAGGCCAAGCTGGACGAAATCGGCAAGAGTAAATCGTGAGCCTGACCCGACGGCTCGTTGCGGAAGGGCTCGGCACCAGCTTTCTGCTCATGATCGTCATCGGTTCGGGAATCATGGGCGAGCGACTGGCGGGCGGCAACGTCGCGCTCGCCTTGCTTGCAAACAGCCTCGCCACCGGTTGCGGGCTCGCGGTATTGATAGCAGTGTTTGCGCCCATGTCCGGCGCGCACTTCAATCCGGCGATTACGCTCGCCATGGCCAGCCAGGGCGAAATCGCATGGTGTGATGTGTTGCCGTATGTGGCAATGCAGATCGCAGCTGCGCTCGCAGGTGTCGCTGCCGCGCACTTGATGTTCGCAGAGCCGCTTTTTTCCGCGGCCACCAGGGTGCGCACCGACTGGCATCAATGGTGGAGCGAGTTTATTGCGACATTCGGGCTGATGATGCTGATCTGGGGATGCGTAAGGCAAAAGATAAACGCCACGCCTTTTCTGATTGCTGCTTACATCACGGCGGCGTACTGGTTTACCGCTTCAACTTCTTTCGCGAATCCGGCAGTGACGATTGCGCGGGCGACCAGCAACACGTTCGCGGGAATCCGTCCGGATGATGTGTTGTGCTTCGTCATCGCGCAATTCCTCGGTGCAATCGCCGCGACGCTGATTTTTCGCTGGTTGATTCCGCGGCGCTCCGCATGAGCGCAATTCCTGCTGCGTACCCCTGCAATTAGGCATAATCCGGTAGATGCCGCGCCCCGCGATCTCCGGAACCCGCCTTGTTGCCGTCGTCTGCAGTGCGCAGGTGCTGGTCCAGATCGGCGCTTTCTTCTGGCCGGCGTTGCTGCCCGAACTCCTGCCACTGTGGGGTCTGACCAACACGCAAGCCGGCTGGATAACCGCGAGCTTCTACGCTGCGTACATGCTGTCGGTGCCCGTGCTCGTCACGCTCACCGACAGAGTCGATGCCAAGGCAGTTTATCTGTTCGGCGTCGGCTGCACGATTGCAGGCCATGTGCTGTTCGGGCTTTACGCTGAGGGGTTCTGGTCCGCGCTGTGGCTGCGCGCACTGACGGGCATGGGTTGGGCCGGCACTTATATGACCGGCGTAAAACTGCTCGCCGACCAAGTCGACGAAAAACTCATGTCGCGCGCCGTGACCGGGCATGCGGCGAGCATAGGTATATCCGGCGCGCTGTCGTTTTCGTGCGCGGGCCTGCTCGCGGAATTTCACGGCTGGCGTTCGGCGTTCATCGTCGCGGGAATATGCGCGTGCGGCGCGTGGCTGTTGATTGCCCTTGTCGTGCCGCGCCGCGATGCCCCGGCATCCAAACCGAGCGAT
>JBDSSV010000061.1:0-5400 GCA_039928535.1 Burkholderiales bacterium | reverse complement strand
CGCGAATCCTGCAATGCCGCCATCTGCGCAAGCAGGCGCTTGCGCAGCAGCCGGTCGATGGCGGGATAAGCGCGATCCGTCTGGAATTCCTGCGCTCTAATTCCGTTGTTCATGCACGTCCTCGCGTCTTGTGAGGGTGATCGTATACCGGGTTGCGTCGAAGAAAGATCAAGAGCGCCTGCCAATGAATGACCAACACGACACGCAGGGTCATCAGCGGGAAGCGCAATAGCACAAGCGCGAGATTGGTTGAGTTCCAGGGACGGCGCGTCAAGACGAGCGTGGCGTCGAATTCGCATTCATCCGCAGCACCGACATCCATATGGACGCGCAGGTTTTTTCCCGGCGCCGTGAAGCGCCAGACATATTCGCGCTGCATTCCGATGAATGGCGACACATGAAAGGCCTTGTCGAAGGTCCATTGCAGAGCGCTTGCGCGCACGTGTGCCGCAGCGACTGGCAACACGTAGCTATGCCGCTCTTTCCAGGGTGTATTGGTGATTTCCGCGACGATCGTTTCCAAGGTGCAGCCGTCAGCCGCATAACAATAGTAAAAACTGACCGGATTGAAGCAATGTCCAAAATAGCGCAAGTGCGCCAAAAGCCGGATCGGCCCCGCCGGTCGCTGCCCCGTGGCCTCGGCAACGCGCAGGCGTACCGCTTCGTCCAGAGCGATTGCCGGATCGCCCAGATAGTCGCTGCGCCGGAATTGGGCGAGGTTGCGCCGATTCAACGACCACATCCGGCGTCTGGCGAAGAGGGGGCCCAGTTCGGACAGATCGATATAGAGCAGGCACAGGCGATAGCGAAACGAGTGTGCGTGCGGAGAATGACGCCGATGGCGCACCCAGCCTTCGTAGATTGCGCTGGCGAAAGCGGCGGGTCGGGAAGCCGCTGACGATGTCCCGACTTCCGCCTCGGGCGGAACGGCACGCAACGCATGCCTTGAGGGTGCATTCATGGCCAGCGCACTCCCAGCGCATTCGCTACTTCAACGGCGCTGCGCATGCCGTCTTCATGAAAACCCCAACCCCAGTACGCGCCGACAAACCAGGTGTGCGCGCTGCCCTGGATTTCCATTTTGCGCCGTTGTGCGGCGACGCTGGCGTGCGTGTAGACCGGATGCGCGTAGCTCATACGCCGCAGGATTTTTTCCGGTGCGATGCGTGCGGTGCAATTCAGGCTCACGATCAGCGGTTGTGGAGCATCCAGCGATTGCAGCAAATTCATGCAGTAGCTAACCGTGCACCGATCGCTGCCGTATTGCGGGATCAGCGCGTTCCATGCGGCCCAGGCGTTGCGGTTACGCGGCAGCACGGAGGAATCCGTATGCAATACGGTGTCGTTGCTCTGATAGGCGATCGCGCCGAGAATTTGCCGTTCGCGGTGATTGGCATCGGCAAGCAGCGCAAGCGACTGGTCGCTGTGACAGGCCATGACTACGTGGTCGAATCATTCCCGGCCCTGCGCGCTGTCGATCTGCACGCCATCCGCGTCGCGTCGCACTTGCATGACCGCGCAGCCGAGGCGCTCCCGCACCCGCCAGGATTTCCGCAGCGCCTGCACGTAGCGATCGGATCCGCCCTGCACCACGCGCCATTCGGGGCGACCGGACACTTGCAACATGTGATGATTGTGCATGAAGCGCACCAGGTACTTCGCCGGAAACTCCAGGATTTCCCGATCCGGCGACGACCATAGGGCGCTCGCCATCGGCACCAGATGATCGTCTCGGAATGCGTCGCCAAAACGATGCTCGCGGAGATAGTCAGCCAAGCTCGGACCCGCTTCGTCGCTGGCCAACAGCGCCGGAGACTGCCGATAGAAGCGCAGAATATCTCGCACCATGCCGAGAAAGCGCGGCGAGATCAGGTTGCGCCGCTGGCAGAACAGGCCGTCCAGACTCGTCGCGTTGTATTCCAGACCGCTGCGCTCATTGCGCAGCGCGAAGCTCATCGTGGTCGGCTGCGAGGTGACGCCGAGTTCGTCCAACATTTTGCACAACAACACATAGTGCTGCGGATTGAATACGATAAAACCGGTATCGACGGCGTACTCGCGCCCGGCCAGCTCGATCGCGTGCGTATGAGTATGCCCGCCGAGCCTATCGTTCGCCTCGAAAAGCACGACCTCATGCTCGCGACCCAGTAGCCAGGCGGATGCGAGTCCGGAAATGCCCGAGCCGACGACGGCAATACGCACGTCAGCACGCGTCGCCGGATGCACGGCGGCGCACGAGTCCAACCGGTACCGGCTTGAGATCCCAGACGATGCCCAGCGCCGCCAGACCGCGCAGCACATACCAGGTCAGGTCCACTTCCCACCAGGCAAAACCCTGCCGCGCCGATCCAGGAAAGTGATGGTGATTGTTGTGCCAGCCTTCGCCGAAAGTCAGCACCGCCAGCAGCGCGTTGTTGCGACTGTCATCGTTGGTGTCAAAGCGCCGCGTACCCCAGCGATGCGCAATTGAATTAATCGTCACGGTCACGTGGAAAAGTACAACCGTTGAAATGAAGAAACCCCAGATCAGCAACTGCGCACCGCTGGTGTGCAACTCAGGATGTGCTGCTGCCAGTCGCCCTCCGCCGAAATAGAGCAGACATGCCAGACCAATCGGCACCAGCACATCGTAGCGGTCGAGCAAGCGCAACTCGGGAAAGCGCAGCAGATCGACGATCCGCGTCGTGTCGGTACGGAAACCGCGTTGGGTGAGGAACCAGCCCATATGGCTCCAGAAGAAGCCATGCTGGCGAGGCGAATGTGGATCTTCCGGCGTGTCCGCATGGCGGTGGTGATGCCGATGATGCGCCGCCCACCACAGCGGGCCGCGCTGCACACTCGCAGTGCCGATCAACGCGAACAGGAACTGTACGGCGCGCGACGTGCGAAACGCGCGGTGCGAAAAATAGCGGTGATAGAAACCGGTAATTGCGAACATGCGCAGCACGTACAAAGCCAGCGCCACACCAACCGCAAACGCGGAGACTCCAACCCAGATCACGCCGATGCAGGTCAGATGCAGTCCGATAAACGGCACCACGCGCAGCCAGTCTATGCGATCCGCAGATGCGCTAACGGTTGCCGGCATGCTGCTGCTGTCGAACCAACGACGCACCGCCAACGTGGCAGGATGCAAGGCTAGCCGCTGGTCGAGGCGAAGACCGGTTGACATGTGGATCGCGCGTCCTGCGTGGGAAGGTATTTACGGTGCTACGAAATTTCCAAGCGGGCTGGACGCAGAAACTGCACATGTGGCGCAACGGCAATCCGTTGCCGCAGAACGCCTTACTGTCTAGCATGCTGCGCTGGATGTGAAGAGTTGGCGACGACGGCCTTGGTTCAAGCCCAGGGAGCGGCATCTTTTTGAGGGGCGGCAGGCGGCATCATTCGAATCCACCTATGCCGAACCGAACTCTGGCGCGATTGAGCAGTGTCTTTGTGGAAGGGTGAGTTTTTCGTGAGTGGGCCAAGTCGGATGGCCTGCGTGGGAAGCCCTCCCTTTGCGTCAGCAGGGCGCGACGGCCTCCACGTTGCGAGATTGACCCAGCAAGGCTCGACTGCGTCTGAGCGGGGCGCTACGATTTGTGCCGCGCGCTGCGCGCGAACCTGAATGCGGGAACCCGCTGCATGACCCCACGCAACTACTGGATCGGTGTCGTTTCGCGTGCTCACGTGCTGATTGGCGTGAAAGGCGGATTCATGCAGCTCAATCATGGCAAGAAGGCCCCTGTGCAGCGACTGCGCGCTGGTGACGCGCTGGTCGTGTATTCGCCGCGTACCGAATATCCCGATGGCAATCCCCTGCAGTGCTTCACGGCAATCGGTGTCGTTAGCAGCGGCGAACTCTACCAAGTCGAGATGACACCCGATTTCAAACCGTATCGCGTCGACGTGCGGTTTCTGGCCTGCCGGGAAGCGCCGATCAAACCGTTGATCGATCAATTGTCCTTCATCAAGAGCAAGACGAACTGGGGTGGCGCCTTCCGTTTCGGACAACTGAAAGTGCCGGACGCGGATTTTCGGCGGATTGCGCAAGCAATGGATTGCGAGGAGGAATTTGCGTAAAAATATTTTTTGGCGTTGCTTTGTGCGTCACCCATTGTGTTCGCGTCAATCAGCGCAGGCTGCGACCTAGACAAAATCCGCTGCGAATAATTTTATTATGGACCAGGTTTAAAAATATTAAACACCCACAGCGACGCGGGCAGGTGTGTACCTTCATTCGGTACCGTGCGGCGGCCACACGCTAGGTGAGCCACCGGCTTGTCCGCTTCTTCAGAGCACGCACCCTGATCGCTCAGCCGAGTCGCTCCAGCAGCGCATCCGTGGCGCTGACCAGCTGATCCACAATTGCCGGATCGGCAGCGCTATGTCCGGCCAGTACGACGCGGAAATCGGCTTCAGGCCACGCGCATGCCAAGTCATAGGCACTCTTCATCGGACAAATAATGTCGTAGCGGCCTTGCACGATGGTTGCCGGGATGTGGCGGATACGAGCGATATCACGCAGTAACTGGTCGGGTTCGAGAAAGACGTTGTTGCGGAAATAGTGCACTTCGGCGCGTGCCAGGCTGACGGCTAAATGCGGATCTTCGGTATCGCCGGCTGCCTGGGGATCGTGCAGCAGGGTGGTGCTGCCGCCTTCCCAGTAGCTCCAGGCCTGCGCGGCGGCGAGACGCACGGTTTCGTCATCGCTAGTCAGGCGCCGCCAGTAAGCTTCGGTCATGTTGTCCCGTTCGGCCAGGGGGATATGCTCCAGGTAGCGGGTCCAGCGTTCGGGAAAAATCCAAAAGGCGCCGCCATCCAATTCATTGAACCAGCGCAACTCGTCGGGCCGGCCGAGGAAAATACCGCGCAGTACGAGAGCGGTTACGCGTTCAGGGTATTTCTGCGCGTAGGCGAGGGCCAGGGTCGAGCCCCAAGAGCCACCGAACACGATCCACTGCTGGATGCCGAAATGCTGGCGTATCGTTTCGATGTCGGCAACCAGATGCCACGTAGTGTTATCGCGCAGCTCCGCGTGTGGCGTGGATTTTCCGGCCCCACGCTGGTCGAACAGCACGATGCGGTAGCGCTTGGGGTCGAAGAAGCGTCGGTGGTAGGGCGAAACGCCGGCGCCGGGGCCGCCGTGGAGAAAGACCACGGGCACTCCGTCGGGATTGCCGCATTCTTCAATATGCAGCTCGTGGACGCTGTCGACCGCGAGGCGACATGTCGAATAGGGCTCGATCTCAGGATATAGCTCGCGCATGGATGTGTTCCGCAGAAAGTTGCTGTCGCATTTGATGGCGCCATTCCCGCTATCGCATGCACGTTCCCGTGCGTGCGATGAATCGGCATGACCATCCAAAAAATAATATTGTAGCAGTGCTATTTGTCTACAAAAAATAAATATACAAT
>JBDSSV010000060.1:0-5661 GCA_039928535.1 Burkholderiales bacterium | reverse complement strand
CATAGCGGGCATTCTGCATTGGGGGAGCGTGGCGGACGCGGCGCAGCGCAGCCGCCCGATGGCGCGATCGATCCGGCATCGCGGACCTGACGACGAGGGATTCTGGGCTGATCACGATGTGGCGCTGGGATTCGTGCGCCTGAGTATTCTCGACATTGCCGGCGGCGCGCAGCCGATGAGCAATGAAACCGGGCAGGTCCGGGTGATTTTCAACGGCGAAATCTACAATCATCGCGAGCTTCGCCGCGAGCTCGAATCCCGCGGACATCGCTTCAAGTCCGACCACGCGGACACCGAGGTCCTGGTGCACGGCTGGGAAGAGTGGGGCGCGAAACTGCCCGAAAAGCTCAACGGCATGTTCGCGTTTGCCGTCTGGGACGCGCGCGAGCGCAGCCTGTTTCTCGCGCGCGACCGCTACGGGATCAAGCCGCTCTACGTTGCCCGGCAGGGCGCAACCCTGTTGTTCGCATCGGAAATCCGTGCCATCCACGCCAGCGGATTAGTCGAGCGCCGCGAAGATTGCGACGGCGTGCTCGAATACCTGTCTCAACAAAATCTGTGGCGCGAGAACACCATGTTCGCGGGCGTCGAAAACTTTCCCGCGGCAACCTGGGAGTTGATCGGATCAGGCGGCACCAGGCGTCAGCGTTATTGGGATTATCAGTTCACGCGGTCGAGCAAGCTTGATCTGCCCGAAGCGGCGGAGGCACACCGGGCTATTTTGAGCCGGGTCGTCGCGCGCCAGATTGCCGCCGATGTTCCAGTTGTAAGTTATTTATCTGGCGGGATCGATTCATCAGCGCTGACGGCGGCGGCATTTCACGACGATCCTCAGGTTCGCGCGTATTCGTGCCTGTTCGATCTCACGGGAGTCGGCGACGACCGCGGCGTCGACGAGCGCGAATACTCGCGCGCCGTCGCGCGGCACCTTGGCATTGAACACACCGAACTCGAGCTCGCCCCTGACGCCTTGGCGACGTCCCTTGATCAAACGGTAGGTGCGCTTGAAACGCCGCGAATGGGCATGTCTTACGTTAACTACCTGATCGCCCGGCGGGTGTCCGCCGACAGCCGGGTCGTTCTCTCGGGCACCGGCGGCGATGAAATCCACGGCGGATATCTTTACCGCTACCAGGCGGTGGCGCCGACGCCGAACTTGCCGCTGCTGTCGCGTACCAGATTGCGTCGCACGGTCGGGCGCTGGCTCGGCCGGCCCCAGCATCGGGCGTCCGAGATTTATCGCGACATGCTGAATTTCCCGCTGCATCGCGCTCACCTTCGCAACGCGCTCACGCCCGAGTTTCTGTCGCGCGTTACTGCTTACGACGCGCAGGATTCCATCGACCGCATGCTCGGCGAATGCCCTTACACGAACGAACTCGACCGCGTAATGTATGTTGACGCGAAGACCTACCTGCCCGGCCTGCTCGTGCTTGAAGACAAGCTTTCGATGGCGCACTCGCTAGAGACCCGCGTGCCGCTGCTCGACAACGAGCTCGTCGATTTCGTTAGCGATCTGCCGTGGAACCTGCTCTACGATGGAACAACGGGCAAGATCGTGTTCCGTGAGTCGGTGAAATCCTGGGTGCCGGAGGCGATCTATCGCAAACCCAAAATAGGGTTCGGCCCTCCCGACGCTTCGTGGTATCGCAGCGCGTTACGGCCCTTCATCGAACAGCAACTGACAGAGTCGAAGGTTCGGCAACGCGGCATATTTCTGCCGGAGTTCGTCAGCCGGACTCTGGACGATCACTTTGCGTCGCGCGCCAATAATCTGGCGATGATCTGGTCGCTGTTATCCCTCGAGAGCTGGTGCCGCAACTTTGATGTATTAGGCGGCGACCTGACAACATCGCACGTATAGGATTTACGGCGAATTCCACACCCTTCGAATCGCCAACCGCACAGTCATGCGCCGACGCGGAGTGCGCGACAAGCGCAGTTACGCTCTTCGCCATCGTATAATACCCGTGGCGTAGCGACCTCACCCGCTCCCGATAGAATCGCCACCGCACAGCTTCGCTGGCGACAATAAACCGGATTTGTTTAATTCATGAGAAGAGCCTTCGCCCAGCATAGCGCCTTGCAACCTCAATGCGGTCACAAGGCCGGCCTCGACGCATTCGTGGAAAACGACGGCCACATAATCGAGGGCATATTGCGCGATGATGCGGGCTGCTGGTATCCGATCGTCGAAGGCGTGCCGTGCTTCCTGCGCGGGGAATTGCAACCCGACTTTGAGTGGTTTCGCCGGAAATATCATCTGGGCGAGACCGCAAATCTGCACAGCGGCCCAACCGACAACAAGCAGCAGGCGCTCACGAACAAGACTTTTTCAGACAAATGGTCGCGCTTCAAGCACTACGGACTTGAGCCTGGGCACGAAAAATTCTTGTTTGAATGGTACTGCAAGAAGCTGAATGTATCGGATATTGATGCATTGAAGCAGTTTTATCGACAAAGACACAACGTCCTCGAAGTGGGCTCGGGGTCCGGGTTTAACACGCAATTCATAGCGCAAAACACTTCGGGCGACGTTATTGCCCTCGACATTTCAGATGCCGCGTTCACGACTTTCCAGAACACGCGGCACCTGCCGAATTGTCACGTCGTTCAGGCCGACCTGATGGACGCGCCGCTCCGCGACCAATCGTTCGATCTGATCGTCGCTGATGGCGTCCTGCATCATACGCCCGACACCAAAAAGGCCGTCTTCGCCTTATTCGAGAAGGTCAGGCCGGGCGGGCAGTTCTTTTTTTATGTCTATAAGCAGATGGGCGCCGCCAAACGGTTCTGCGACGAATTCATCCGCAGCGAGTTCACAAAACTGTCGCCGGAAGCGTGCTATGCGGCGTGCGAGGGATTCACCGAACTCGGCAGGGAACTCAGCAACCTGAATGCCCGTATCACCCTGGAAAAGGGCGTGCCGATACTCGGCATTCCGCCCGGCGAGCACAACGTGCAGCGGCTGCTCTACTACAACTTCGTGAAGTGTTTCTGGAACGACGCCTTCGATTTCGAAACCAACAACATGGTGAATTTCGACTGGTATCACCCGCACAATGCCTGGCAGCATACCGAGGAGGAAATCGAAGGTTGGATGGCAGAGCTGGCGGTTCGCGATTTCCGCTTTAACGCATCTAATCCCAATGGGATCTCAGTTCTGCTCACGCGCTAGGTTGCGGGGGCGCGGTCTATCCCCCGGCGCTTCCATGCGACGTTTCTTCGTACACTCGGCGCGCGCACTGGAATACGCCGGTCGCCGCTCAAGCTTTTTCCGCAAAGGACGCAATTGCTGCTCGCTCTAAAACAATGGATCCGACACGCCCGGCCGAACCAATATGCAGCATTGCGCCGCGTTTATCATTCCATCAAGTATTCAAATCGCGGCGGCTACGGCATCCGCGGCGCACTGCACGCGGCAAGCGTTCTGCATATGGCAGTCCGGATAGCCACGTTTCCCGTTCGGTTGTTGATGTCGCACCGGCAGGTCGCGCCGTTCCGGGCCGCTTTCAAGGCTCCCCGCGGGCAAGCGGCCGGCGCGAGGTCCGGGGCGCGCAGGATCGTCATGCTCGTCATTTCGGAAGTGTGGCGCGACCCGCGCGTCGAGCGCGAAGCGCGCGCGCTGGCAGAGGCCGGCTTCGAAGTCGAAATCCTGTTTCCCGATTATTTCAGTCATATCTATCCGGGGGGCCCGGTTAGCTGGGGCGAGCGTATCGCTTTCAGTCCATTGCCCGCCGAAACTTATAAATACATTTTCGGTTTCCCGTATTTATTCGGCCGTTCGTATCTGGACGCGGCCGTAAAGCGCAAGCCGTTCGCTTTTCATTGCCACGATCTTAATACCGCCCTCGTCGGACTCGCGGCGGCGCGAATCACAGGCGCGCACTGCATCTGCGATTTTCACGAGTGGTATTCCGAAAATGTAAGCTGGGACCCGGTCAGGGGAAAGTTTGTCCCGCACCATTTTCTGAAGAGGCGGATTTTCCGCTGGGCGGAGCAACTCGCGCTCAAGCAGGCGACCGGGGTCATTACGGTGTGCGATTCGATTGCACGCGAGCTGACTGAAATGTCCGGCGACGCGCGGCAAGTTCTGGTCGTCAAGAACACGCCCCGCATCCCTGACGATAATCCGTTGCGGCCCCACGCGAATTTGCGCACTTCGCTCGGCATCGACCGGAACTTGTTCATCGTCCTGTACTCCGGTGGCACGGGCCCCTCTCGTTACCTCGAGCCGATCATCGAAGCTTTGGCCTACGCGCCAAACGCCGTGCTGGTGATACGCGGCCCCGGCATTGAAGTCTTCGGCGACCACTACAGGCGAGTCGCGAAGCTGCACGGCGTGGAAAGCCGCGTGTTCTGCCTCCCGCCGGTCCCTTCGGACGAAGTGGTGCCCGCTTCAGCGGGCGCCGATGCGGGAATCTGGACGCTGGAAAATTTGTGCAAGAATTTTTCATATGCGTTACCCAACAAGATTTTCGAATACCTCGCCGCGGGGCTGCCGGTACTCGCCGCCGATTACCCCGAAGTGCGTGGCATTATCGACAAATATGCGGCCGGCGAATGCTTCGACCCGAACAATCCGAAATCGATTGCCGATGCGATCAACCGTCTGGCGGAGAATCCTGAAGCGTACGGAGTTCTGCGAAAAAACGCGGCGGCAGCGCTGGCGGATCTTCGCTCCGTGAACGAATGGTCGAAACTGGTGCACCTCTACACGGACCTTGCCAATGACGTCCAGCGGCCGGAGTTTCTCAAAAATGAGGGCTCGCCGCGGGCGCGCGGGCGATGGTCGGGAGGTCGATTGACCACGCTGGCCAGGCGAATGACGATCGTTTTGCTACAGAGCATTACGCTCTGCGCGCTGGCATTGCTGTTGCCATTGCGCGCAGTGCGCAAACTATTCACGGCAGGCGGGACATTTTCGCTGTGGACGGGTGCTCCCATTGTCAACATGGCTAACAATGCCCGTGCGGAGCGCCTGCTGGGATGCGATTCACGGTCGCTGGTTACGCATACGTACTACATCACCGATGCATTTGACTATGATTTGTCGAAGTGGCGCTCCATCCCCGTGCTCGGCTACCTCGTTGCGTTTGTTATTTTCGTGTGGGTATGTTTGCGCGTCGACCGTCTGCATTTTTACTGCGATCGCGGCATCTTGCCTTCCCACCGGGCGTTTACTTTCAACTTTCTGGAATTGCGGATTTACCGCTGGATCGGTATACCGGTTTTATTATGGACGTATGGCGCTGACGTGCGC
Organism: Burkholderiales bacterium; assembly: GCA_039928535.1. Classification (GTDB taxonomy): domain Bacteria; phylum Pseudomonadota; class Gammaproteobacteria; order Burkholderiales; family SG8-41; genus PALSA-1004. The sequence goes on along the minus strand of JBDSSV010000060.1, from coordinate 398 downwards.
AGCCGGGCCGCCACCCGCGCATTGGGAGAACCCAACTGCTGCACGGATTGCACGCGCATCGGCGAAGCCTGCATCTGCAACGAGCCGGCCCGGGTCGCGAACATGAAAAAGCTCAGCGAGCTGGCGACGGCGATTTTTTCCATGGGCGACATGATCGAGTACACGCCGGGCAGCCGGAACGATCTTTTTTTCTGGCCGGTCGACCTGGCGCTGGGCAATGGGGATAAATACCAGCCGGCTTACCCCCGCTTCGACGGCGCTCGCAACGTGCGCATCGTGCATGCCCCCAATCACCGCATGTTCAAAGGCACGCGCTTCCTCCAGCAAGCGGTGTCTGAGCTTCAAAACGAAGGCGTGCCGGTTGAACTCATTCTCGTGGAGAAAATCCCGAACGTCGA
>JBDSSV010000059.1:0-17484 GCA_039928535.1 Burkholderiales bacterium | reverse complement strand
CTGTTCGGCCTGCAATCGGGCGGCCGCACCGAATCGATACTGATGTCGCTGCCACCGGTCGTCAAATGGCGCTATGACTGGTGCCCGGCGCCCGGCAGCGCGGAAGCCGCCCTTATCAGCGATTTCCTGATCGGCAGGGACTGGCTCGCGTAAGGCACAGCAACCCAGATAAATAGCCGATGTTTGCATCGCCGTACGCTCGTTTTCGCGCCGGTAAATTTCCCGAGCTCGCGCTGGTTGATGGATGCAATTGAGCGATACGCTGACTAACCGCCGAACCAGCGTCCGCGCAATGACTTGATGCCATCGACGATGCGCTGCGCGATCGACGAAGGGCGGGTTTCCGCCGTCTGCTGCACGCGCAGCGCCTTCACCAGTTCAGGCGTCCGCTGGTAAGTGAGGTAGCGTTGCAGCGCCGCGTGGACATGGCCTTTGAGCAGGCGCACGTTCACCGGCCGGTTCAGGAAACGGAAAATCTGCGCCTCGTTGATAAGCTCGATCACCAGTTCCGAGTCGGACGCCGAGGTCGCGACTATGGTCAGGATCTGCGGATTCTCCTGCTTCAATAGTTTCAGCATGGCGGTCAGCTGGCCGTGGCCGGCTTCGACGTCGGTGATCACCACCGCGATTTCACGCGCCTGCATCGCCGCGACTGCCGCCTCGGCGTCCGCCGCGTAAACGACCGGGCACAGGCCGCCGATCAGTTCGCGCACGACACGAAATATCTCCTCATCCTCGTCGATCACGAGCACGCCGGCGTCCATCTTCCTCGGTAGTTCGGCTTTGACCGCTTTGGTATCGGCGAGCTGCAGCGCGATGGTCGCGCCCTCGGCGACGATGGTTTGCAGCTGCACGTTGTCCCACGGCTTGCTGATAAAGCGGTAGACCTCGCCGTCGTTGATCGAGCCGACGATGGCGGCGAGGTCCGAATAGCCGGTCAGCAGGATGCGCACGCTGCTGGGCGAAACCTCCTGCGACCGGCGCAGCAATTCAACACCCGGCATGATCGGCATACGCTGATCGCTGATGATGACGTGGACATGGTACTTGCCCATGAAGTCCAGCGCCTTGTTGCCGTCGGTCGTGGCGAACACGTGATAGCGGTGGCGGAACAGCGACTTCAGCGCGGACAGTATGCGTTCTTCGTCATCGACCACCAGCAGGCGCGCCTGCTTCACGCCGGTGTCGAGACTGATTGCGCTGTCGCCGGTCAGCAGCGCCAGATCGGTGTCCGCCGCCTGTGCCGCGACGCCGGCCGGAGGCGCGCTGGTCAGCAGCCGCGCGGCGTTCATCAGCGCGGCACCATCGGGCGCCGGCCCGGCGGGCGCCGTGTTGTTCGGCGTGTTGAGCGTGGCGTCTATGGCGTCGCGGAATGCGTCGGTGAACTCGCGGGCACTCTGAAAGCGGTCATCGCGCTTTTTGGCGAGCGCTTTTTGCAGTACACGGTCGACCAGCGGCGAGAGTTTCGGATTGAGCGAGGACGGATCGGCCGGCCGCTCATTGAGCACCTGATGCATCACGGCCGCCGAGTTTCCCGTGAACGGCTTGCGCCCCGCCAGCAGTTCGTAGGCGATGACGCCGATCGAATACAGGTCGGCTTGCTGATCGATGTCGGTGCCCATGAATTGCTCGGGCGCCATGTAGTGCGGCGTGCCCAGCACGTCGCCAACCTGCGTCAGCTGCGACGACTCGATGCGCGCGATGCCGAAATCGCTGATCTTGATGCGGCCGTCGTTATTGATCAGAATATTCGACGGCTTGACGTCGCGATGGATCACGCCCGCCGCGTGCGCGTGGCCGATGCCGTCGAGCAATTGACGGATGATTTCGCCGACCTCGCGAATTTCGTAACCGGCTTCCTGCTGGAGGTGCTGCGCCAGCGTCTTGCCGTTGACGAGCTCCATAACGATATAGGCGACCTGGTCGTCTTCGCCGAAATCGTAAATCTGCACGATACGCGGATGCACGAGGCGGCCGACCGCCTGCGCCTCGTGCCTGAAGCGCTGCATGATGTGCTTCAGATCTTCGGGGCCGACGGACATTTTCGTGATCGCCTTGATCGCCACCGCGCGCGAAATCGCCGTGTCGAAACCGCGATAGACGCTGCCCATGCCGCCCTTGCCGAGCACGTCCTGAATTTCGTATTTGCCGATCTTTTGCGAAGCAGCCATGTTGTGCGATCAGGCTCCCAGTCCGGCGTCGGCCGGCGGCTGGTGCGGCAGCCAGACGGTAAAACGGGTGCCGCTGCCGACCTTGGATTCGACGTCGATGCGTCCGCCGTGCTGCTGCACGATCTTGTATGAGATCGAGAGGCCGAGACCGGTCCCTTTGCCGATTTCCTTGGTCGAGAAAAACGGGTCGAAGATTTTCGGCAGCACGTCGGGCGGGATGCCCCCGCCGTTGTCCGCCACGTCGACCGCGACGCCGTCGCTCTGCGCGCGAGTCGTCAGCGTAATCGTGCCTCCGCGGTCGCCCATCGCCTGGGCGGCGTTGGTGATCAGGTTGAGAAACACCTGATTGATCTGCGACGGCGAGCACACGATGGGCGTGATGTTGCCGAACTTCTTGTCGATGGTGACCGCCTTGAGAAGATGCTTGGCCAGCAGCAGCGTGCTCTGGAGTCCTTCATTCAGATCGAAGCTTGTCACCTTGCTGCGGTCGAGCCGGCTGAAGTCTTTCAGATTGCCGACGATCTCCGCCATCTGGCCGGTGCCATAGAGGCCGTCTTTGACGAGATTGCTGAGCTCGGCGACGACGCCTTCCTTCTTGAGCTGCACTACCTGCGCCGACAGCAGCGCGAACTGGCGCGATAGTCCGTCGGGGTCGTTGCCCGCCTGCAGCAAAGCGAGTAGTTTCTCGGCGTTGTCGACAGTGGCGCCAAGAGTCGGCAGCTTGTCGGCAACGGTGCCCAGGCTGTTCTTGACGTAGGCAAGCGGTGTGTTGATTTCGTGCGCGACCCCTGCCACCATCTGCCCGAGCGACGACATTTTTTCGGACTGAATAAGCTGCGCTTCGGAATCCTTGAGATGCTGCAGGGCCTCCGACAATTGCCGCGTGCGCTCCTGGACGCGGCGCTCGAGGTCGATGTTGGCGGCCTTCAGGTTGCCGCCGAAATAGGCGAGCAGTACCAGCAACGCGCCGGCGTAGGCTATCAGGTAGACGCGGTAACGCTCCTTGTCCGCGAGCGCGGCCTCGACTTCGGTATTGAATGAGAACGTCAGATTGTCGAGACGCGGGCCGGACGTCAGCAGCGCGAGTTTGGAAAACAGCGCCTGTTCGGCGGGTTTCGCCTTGAGCAGGGTCTGTACCGCGGCGTCGACGCCCGCGGCATGTTCGCGCAGGGTGTCTGGTGCGGATCGCAATTGCGCGGCCGCCGCTTCAAGCGCGGTGCGCTGGGCATCCTGTCCCAGTAGGTAATACAAAGGTGCTCCCGTCGTCAGCGTGTTCAGCGTCTGGTCGAGCGCGGCCGGACGCGCCTTCAGCGCCGCAGTCTGGGCGCCGAGATCGGCGGTGCTTTTCAGCGTGTCGCGCACGGCGCCGTGGGCGGCGCTGTTTTCGACGCCGAACTTCTCGATCAGCGCGGACTTCTGTTGCAGCGCCGCGCTCAACTCCGGCAGTGCGTTGCTAAGCGTCGCGCTTGGCGTGCGTTGCAACGCCGCGGTCAGACTTTCCAGGGCTTTGCGCGCAGCCGCAGCGCGGTTAGGCACCGGCAGCTCGACCGTCGGCAGCTCGCTGCGCGCGCGCACGACGTCGAGGTCCCAGCGGCTGTCGATGTCCTTCAGTTCACGCAGCAGCCCGAGAATTTCATTTTGCTGTCGCAGGTCGATGGCTTCGGTTTTGTGATACAGAAATGCCAGCGCGCCCGCCAGCGCAGCAGCGCCGAGGCAGAGCAGCGCGGTATGCAGAGTTTCGCTCTTATTCATGCGCTCTATTCACCGAGGTAGGCCTGCCGCACGCGCGGATTGGCCAGCAGCGCGCGCGCTTCATCGTGCAAGGTAATCTCGCCGCTCTCCATCACATAGCCGCGGTCGCACATTTCGAGCGCGAGCCGGGCGTTTTGCTCGACCAGCAGGGTCGTGACACCCGTCGCCGCGATGGCACGGATGGTCGCGAAGATCTTCTGCACCATCAATGGCGCGAGCCCCATGCTGGGCTCGTCGAGCAGCAGGAGGCGCGGCCGGCTCATGAGTGCGCGGCCGATCGCGAGCATCTGTTGCTCGCCGCCCGAGAGTGTGCCCGCGACCTGCCGGCGGCGCTCTGCCAGCCGCGGAAACAACGTAAATACGTAATCATGATCGGCACGAATCTCCTGCTTGTCATTGCGGCTATAGGCGCCCATGTCGATGTTTTCATCGACGGTCAAGCGCGGGAACACGCCGCGCCCCTCCGGCACCAGCGCAATGCCCAGCGCGACCAGCCGGTGCGAGGGCATGGCGGTGATGTCCGCGCCATTGTAACGGACGTGACCGGCGCTGGGGCGAATGAGGCCGGTCAGCGCCTTTAGCGTGGACGTTTTGCCGGCGCCGTTAGCGCCGATCAGCGTCACCATCTCACCGCGGTTGATGAACAGATCTATGCCTTTGACGGCGTTGATGCCGCCGTAAGCGACGTTGAGTCCGCGTACCGACAGCAGCGCTGCGTCCGTAGCGCTGGCGGTTTCGCGCGCGTCAGGCAAGCGCTTTTCTCCGTGGCCGGCGCTCAGGCAATGGCGCCGCCGAGATAGGCTTCGATGACGGCAGCATCGCGCTGGACCGCGGCCGGCACGCCCTCGGCGATTTTCCTGCCGTAATCGAGTACTGCGACCCGATCGCACAGTCCCATGACCAGCTTCACGTCGTGCTCGATCAGCAGAATCGTCGTGCCGTCGGCGCGGATGCGTTCGAGCAGCAGCTTCAGCGTCGCGGTTTCGGTCGCGTTCATGCCGGCGGCCGGTTCGTCGAGCGCGAGCAACTTGGGCGCGGTAGCGAGCGCGCGCGCGATTTCAAGCCGGCGCTGATCGCCGTACGGCAAGCTGTGCGCGAGAGTGTGCTGACGGCCGGCAATGCCCACGTAGTCGAGCAGATAATGCGCGCGTTCGTGAATAGCGCGTTCCTCATTGCGCGTGCTGCGTGTGCGTAATATCGCGCCGACTACGCCGGCCTGCGTGCGGACGTGCCGGCCGACCATTACGTTTTCGAGCGCCGTCATGTTCTCGAACAGCCGAATGTTCTGAAAAGTACGCGCGATGCCCGCGGCGGCGACGGCATGCGTGGATGTCACGCTCAGCGGCGCGCCGTCGAGCAGAAACGATCCGCGATCGGCGGCGTAAAACCCAGTCAGTACGTTGAAGAACGTAGTTTTGCCCGCACCGTTCGGCCCGATCAGACCGTAGATGTCGCCGCGCGCGATGCTGAGCGTGATGTCCGTCAGCGCTTCCAGTCCGCCAAAGCGCTTGCCGATATTCTTTGCTTCGAGCAAAGCGGTCATGACTCGGTCAGCTCCCTTTGCCTCACCTTGGAGGGCCACAGGCCTGCCGGGCGGAACAACATCATCAGCATCAGCGCCAGACCGAACAGCAGCATGCGAATGACTTCCGGCTCGACGAACGATTTACCGAACAGCAGGCGCTGCAGCGGATCGACGGTATAGCGCAGTATTTCAGGCACGAACGACAGCAGCAGCGCGCCGACGATGACGCCCCAGATGTTGCCCATGCCGCCCAGCACCACCATCGACAGCACCATGATCGACTCCACCAGCACGAAGCTTTCGGGGCTGATGAAGCCCTGGATCGCGGCAAAAATGCCGCCGGCGACGCCGCCAAACGAGGCGCCCATCGCGAACGCGAGCAGCTTGACGTGAGCGGTATTGATGCCCATCGCGCCGGCCGCGACTTCGTCCTCGCGGATCGCCTGCCAGGCGCGGCCAATGCGCGAATCCTGCAGCCGCACGTTGATGACGATGACGGCCAGCAGCACGAGCAGCAGCAGATAGTAGTACTTGACTGGCCCGCTGAACGTGAGGCCGGCGAATGTTTCGCTCTGATTGAAGCTGAAGCCGCCGAGGCGGAACGGGTCGATGCGCGAAATGCCCTGCGGGCCGTTCGTGATATTGACCGGCTGGGAAAGGTTGTTGAAAAAAATGCGCACGATCTCGCCGAAGCCGAGCGTGACGATGGCGAGATAATCGCCGCGCAGCTTCAAAGTCGGCACCCCGAGCAGCACGCCGAAAAAGCACGCAACCAGTGCGCCTATCGGCAGGATGATCCAGAATGGCAGATGAATATTGAACTGCGGCGACGCCAGCAACGCATAGGTGTAAGCACCCACGCCGTAGAACGCGATATAGCCCAGATCGAGCAGGCCGGCATAACCGACGACGATATTGAGGCCGAGCGAGAGCAGCGCGAACAGGATCGCCAGATTCATGATGCGCACCCACGCGGTGCCGACCGCCGCGAGCGCAAACGGCAATACGAGCAACGCCACCGCGATCAGCGCGACGCCGGCCCACAATGCGACGGGATGTTCCTTGAGCCGGCTAAATCCCGCGCTGGTCATCTAGGCCCGCGTCCCAACGCGCTCGCCTAGCAATCCGGACGGCCGCAGCACGAGTACCGCAATCAATACCAGGAATGCGAAAACATCCTGATAGTTGCTGCCGAAGACATTGTTGGTCAGATCGCCGATATAACCTGTGCCCAGAGCTTCGACGATGCCGAGCAGCATGCCGCCCAGCATCGCGCCGGCCAGATTGCCGATGCCGCCCAGGACCGCGGCGGAAAAAGCCTTGAGCCCGAGCAGCGAGCCCATGGTGTAATGAGCGACGCCATAGTAAGTGCCTATCATGACACCCGCCACCGCCGCCAGCGCTGCGCCCAGCATGAAAGTCGCCGCTATCATGCGATCGATGTTGACGCCCATCAGCCCCGCGATATGCGGGTTCTGCGACGTCGCGCGCATCGCGATGCCGAGCCGGGTGCGGTACACGATAAGCGTGAGTCCCGCCATCATCACGACAGACGTGAGGACGATGCCGATCTGCACAGTCGTGATGGTCGCGCCCGCAATATCGAATACGTGATTAGGGATCAATTGCGGAAACGCGAGCGGATTGCGGCTCCAGATCATCATGGCGACGTGCTGCAGAATGATGGATGCGCCGATCGCCGTGATCAGCGGCGCCAGCCGCGGCGCATGGCGCAACCGCCGGTAGGCGAAGCGCTCGAGCGCATAACCGATCAGCACGCAGGCCGGAATCGCGGCGCCGGTGGCGATCAGCACAACGGCCAGCGGCGGCAGCCCGGTGTTGGCGGTAAGCACGCTCATCACGGTGAACGCGACCATCGCGCCTATCATCACGATCTCGCCGTGCGCAAAGTTGATCAGCTGGATGATGCCGTAGACCATGGTGTAGCCGAGCGCGACGATCGCGTAGACGCTGCCCAGAGTCAGTCCGTTGATCAGCTGCTGTAGGAATACGTCCATCGCGGGAGGGGTGCGCACCTCACAACAAAACGGCACCCGCAGGTGCCGTTTGTGTTAAGTCGCGGCGTGCCTAGTCGGCCATTATTTCTTGGCCGGCGCGGCGGGTGCAGGCGCCGGTGCGGGGGCAGGTGCTGCGGCTTTGATGAAATCGTCATAGCTCGTGGTCTTGCCGCTCTTGATGATCGCGATCGGGGCTATCTTGCCTTCCTTCATCGTGAAGATGGTCATCTCCGCGTCTTTGCGGTCGCCTTTGGCGTCGAACTCGATCTTACCGGTCGCGCCGTCGTAGCTGATCTTCGCGAGTTCGGGCAGATACTTCGCGGGATCGATGGAATTCGCCTTCTTCATTGCTTCGATCAACAGGTTGGCGCCATCGTAGGTGAACGGCGAATAAAGTATCGGCGCCGTGTTGAATTTCGCCTTGTAGGCATCGAGGAAGCTTTTGCTGGCGGCTTGCACCGGAAGGCCGGCCTGCGAGCACAGCAATCCCTCGGCCGCGGCGCCGGCCAGCTCCGCCATCTTGTCGGTACATGCGCCATCGCCGAATGCGAAGACCGCCTTGATGCCGAGTTCCTTGCCCTGCTTGAGCAGCGGGCCGCCGGTCTGGTCCATGCCGCCGTAGAAAATCGCATCGGGCTTCTTGCTTCTGATTTTGGTCAGAATCGCCTTGAAATCGGTGGCGGTGTCGGTGGTTTTTTCGCGCGGCAGGACTTTGACGCCGGCGGCCTTGAGGGTTTTTTCGACTTCATTCGCCAGGCCTTCGCCATAGGAGCTGGCGTCATCAATCACGGCGACCGTCTTGGGTTTGCGCTCCGCCGCCAGATAACTCGCAATCGCGGGGCCCTGCTGATCATCGCGGCCGACAGTCCGGAACACGACTTTGAAACCCTGTTCCGTCAGCTGAGGATTGGTCGACGAACCGGTAATCATGGGGATGCCGGCCGAGTTATAAATCGCCGACGATGGAATCGACACGCCTGAATTGAGATGGCCGACAATGCCGGCGACCTTCGCGTCGACGAGCTTTTGCGCGACCGTGGTGCCGACTTTCGGATCGCCCTGATCGTCTTCGGCCACGAGCTCGAATTTGATCTTCTGGCCGTCGATGGTGACGCCTTTGGCGTTGGCCTGGTCGAGGGCGAGGCGCACGCCGTTCTCGTTGTCCTTGCCCAAGTGCGGTGTTTTGACGGTCAACGGCCCGACGTGGCCGATCTTGACGATGGTAGCCGCCGGTGGTGGCGGCGCTTCGGCTTTGGGCGCCGGTTTCGGCGGTTCTTCCTTGCCGCAACCCTGCAGCAGGAACACGGCGGCAAACAACAACCCGTTAACTAACGACTGACTGCGGTTCATGATCTCTCCCGTGAGCATAAATTGTTGTTGCAGCGGAACAATTGATTATCCGTAGGCGTCCCGCGGTTGTCAATTTTACGGGCGCCGCGATCGCGTCGCGGGCGTGTATACCACGCAAAAAGGGCGCGCCATGAAACGGCGCGCCCTTTGGTTGGCGTAATGGCGTGCGGCGCAGGCCTATTTGGCTTTTGCCATCATCAAATCGACCACCGCTTTGACGTCGGCATCGGATAAATTCGCGAATCCGCCTTTGGCGACCATCGCGGTGCCGGGTTTGCCCTGCAGCCCTGACTTGTACATCGCTTCCTTGCCCTGTTTGATGCGCGGGGCCCACGCGACCTTGTCGCCGAGTTTGGGCGCGTTGGCAACACCGGCATCGTGACAGGTCGCTCACGAGGTTTTATAGGTTTCTTCAGCGGTGGCGGCGAAAGTACTGCCGGCCGCAGCCAGGCTCACAAGGCCCAACGTTCCGAGCAACAACGATTTCATGCTGTCTCCTTTGAAATGCGGTAAAAATCCGCCGGCATCATAGCAAATCCGCCTCGCTTCATCCAATGGGCGCAGCGGGCGCCGTCAGCACGGCAAGCAATTCCGCGCAGTCGGCAATCGGGGATAAGCATGTAACGCCGCGGCACACCCATGCGTTGACGACGTCGCCGACGGGCTTGTCGAGCGTCACCGGCAGCGCGGCGGTGCCGGCGGGAATGGCGAACACCAGCACATGCGGCAGGTAGTGCTGGTTGATCTGGCGTTGCCACGCCATGGCGCCTGTGCCGCCGCGCAGCACCACGACCGTGGGCGGCGTGAGTTCTTCCTCGAGCGCCGCGCACAGGCTCGTATGCGCGGCCGGCTGATTGTCCAAGAGCGGCCTGAACGCCTTCAGCGCGCGCGCAGCAGCGGCGCCATAACGCGGTTCGCCGACTACATGGCCCAGCCGGTTGAGAGCCAGCGCCGCGATGCCATTGCCCGCTGGCGTGGCGTGATCCTGCGCGCTCTTGGCGCGATAGAGCAGCGGCTCATGATCGTGACTGACGAAAAAGAAGCCGCCCTGCGTCCGGTCTGCGAACTGGTCGAGCAACACGTCGGCGAGCTCGCGCGCCCATGCGAGGTCGGCAATGCGAAAATCGTGCTGCATCAATTCGAGCAAAGCGTCGAGCAGAAATGCGTAGTCGTCGAGATACGCATTGAGATGCGCGTCGCCGTCCTTGCAGGTGGCGAGCAGACGCCCGTTACGCCACAGCATAGAGCGCGTGAACTCCAGCGCGGCGCGCGCGGACTGCAGCCACGCCGGATGGTCGAAAACACGCGCCGCGCGCGCCATGCCTTTTATCGTCAGCGCGTTCCAGCTGGCAAGTATTTTTTCGTCGCGGGCGGGATGCACGCGCAATTCGCGGGCGGTGTACAGCTTCGCGCGCGCCGCGTTGAGCAGCGTTTGGGCTCGTTCCGGCGGCAAGCCGAGCCGGCCGGCCACAACAGCGAGCGGTTTCGTCACGCGCAAGTGCCAGAATTCGTGCTCGAAATTGGGCCGCACGTCGAGCCCGTAATGCGGTTCGACCACCGCGTATTCTTCGGCGCTCAGCAGGGCTTTGATTTCGTCCGGCGTCCATACGTAAAATTTGCCTTCGACGTGTTCCGAATCGGCGTCGAGCGATGAGTAGTAGCCGCCCGCCGGCGCCTGCATCTCGCGCATGATCCACCCTGCGGTGTCGCTGACAATGCGCGCGTAGAGTGGGTTAGGTTCCATGCGCGACAAGTCGCTGTATAAATGCAGCAGCGGGCCGTTGTCGTAGAGCATTTTTTCGAAGTGCGGAATCGTCCACTGCGCGTCGACGCTGTAGCGGCAGAAGCCGCCGCCCAACTGGTCAAATAAGCCGCCTTCGGCCATTTTCACGAGCGTCAGCCGCACCATGCCGAGCGCGTAGCCGTCGCGCACGTCGGCGGCGCGGCGCAGGCAGAACGCCAATTCAGCCGGATGCGGAAATTTGGGCGCGGCGCCTATGCCGCCTTCATCTTCGTCGAACATATTTTTCAGCTCGCGCAACGCTACATCGAGCGGAATTGCCGACAACGCGCCCCCAGAGACCGCGGCTGGCGGCAGTGTCTGCACGAAAGCCGCGCGCAGCGCCGTGCTTTGCTGCTCGATCGCGTGCCGCTGATCGCGAAACGCCGCGGCGACCTGCGGCATGAGGTCGATAAAGCCGGGCATGCCGTGCCGCGATGTTTTCGGGAAATACGTGCCACCGAAAAACGGCGTCTGGTCCGGCATCAGGAACATTGTGAGCGGCCAGCCGCCATTGCGCCGGGTCAGGAGGGCGTGCGCGGCCTGATAAATCTGGTCGAGATCGGGCCTTTCCTCGCGGTCGACTTTGATATTGATGAAGAGCTCGTTCATTGTCGCCGCGACCCCCGCATCCTCGAACGACTCATGCGCCATGACGTGGCACCAGTGGCACGCCGAATAGCCGATCGAAAGTAATATCGGTTTGTCCTGCGCACGCGCGGCCGCGAGCGCTTCTTCGCCCCACGGATACCAGTCGACCGGGTTACCCGCGTGCTGTTGCAGATACGGACTGGTTTGCCGCAACAGCCGGTTAGCCATGCGGCGCGCCGTGCATCACGATTGCAGCGACGGCCGCAGATATTCCATGCGGTCGATCGAGCGCACGCTGACCTCGCGGACAGTTTTAGCGCGCCAGATCTGCAGCGTGATTTCGCTGCCCGCAGCACCGCTTGCCCACAGTGCGTGATAAAACTCGGACTGGTTGCCGATCGCAGTGCCGCCGATCGCGAGCAGCACATCGCCGCGCTTGACGCCGCCGCGCTCCGCCGGCGAATCGCGCAGCACCTGCGTGACGACCACGTGCTCGCGCAGCTCTTCCGAATAAATTCCCAGCCACGGGCGCGCCGCGCCGCTGCGCCGGCCGTTCGTTCTAAGTTCGTCGAGGATGGGCAGCAAGAGGTCGGTCGGCACGAACATGTTGCCGGGAAACGCCGCGCCCGCGTCGCTCGCGTCGCCGACCCATAATGAGCCGATGCCGATTAACTGACCCGAATCGTCGAGCAATGCGGCACCGCTGTGATTGTCGCGCGCCGGCGAAGTGAATATCGCATCGTCGAGCGCGTATTCCCACCAGCCGGTGAACGGCCGGCGCCGGACGACGCACGCATTTGACCAGCCGCCGGCGCCGGCATGCGCGGCGACGGTCACCGTATTCATTTCACGCGCCTCGCTGCTGTTGCCGAGCGCCAGCGGCGGATGATCGAGCGGCTGCGCGGCACGCACCAGGCCGAAGCCGGTCGCATGATCGAAGCCCGCCACCGCCGCCGGCAGCACGCGTCCATCGGCGGCGACGACCAGGATCGATTCCGACTCGAGCAGCAGATAGCCGATGGTGAGGATATGACCGGCATCGTCGATGAGTACGCCGGTGCCCTCGCGTTCGGTGCCCAGCGTATCAGCGGTACGCGCGGTGGCCGGCACACGTATGCCGAGCTTGACGATGGCGCCGGCGAGGTCGTCCGGCGCAAGTTTGCCGGTAGCGGGCAGGTTCGCCGCGCCCCAGGCGGCCCATGCGGCAGTGATGAGTGAAGGCATAGCGCGGCGCCGGCGCTGACTAGTCGGTCACCGCGCCTTTGCTGGCGGTCGATACGAGTTTCACGTATTTCGCGAGCAGTCCGCGCGTATAGCGCGGCTTGGGCTGGCGCCATTTCTTTTTACGTTGCGCAAGCTCTCTGACGGTCACGTTAAGCTGGATCAGGCGCTTGTGTGCGTCGATCGTAATCGAGTCGCCTTCCTTGACGAGCGCGATCGGGCCGCCTTCGAAAGCCTCAGGCGCAACATGGCCGACCACCATGCCCCAGGTCCCGCCGGAAAAGCGGCCATCGGTGATGAGCCCGACTGACTCGCCGAGGCCTTGGCCGATCAACGCCGAGGTCGGCGCCAGCATTTCCTGCATTCCCGGACCGCCCTTGGGACCTTCGTAACGGATCACGATGACGTCGCCCGCCTTGATTTTCCTGGCGAGGATCGCATTCATCGCTTTCGGTTCGGAGTCGAACACGCGCGCCGGGCCCGTGATCTTCGGCGACTTCAGGCCGGTGATTTTCGCAACACAGCCCTCGGGAGCAAGATTGCCTTTGAGTATCGCGAGATGGCCGTGCGCGTAGAGCGGGTTATTCCATGTCCGGATAACGTCCTGGTCGGTGCGCGGCTCGGCCGAAATGCGGGCCAGCTCCGCTGCCATGGTCTTGCCGGTAATGGTCATGCATTCGCCGTGCAAGAGTCCGTGTGCGAGAAGCATTTTCAGCACCTGCGGCACGCCGCCAGCGCGGTGAAAATCGGTCGCGACGTAGCGCCCGGATGGTTTCAGATCGCAGATCACCGGGACCTTGCGGCGGACGCGTTCGAAATCGTCTATCGTCCATTTGACCTCTGCGGCGTGCGCGATGGCGAGGTAATGCAATACCGCGTTGGTTGAGCCGCCGGTGGCCATGATCAGGCAAGCGGCGTTCTCGATCGACTTGCGCGTGATGATGTCGCGCGGACGCAGGTTGAGGCGGATCGCGTTGACGAGCACGGTGGCGGATGCTGCGGCCGAATCTGCTTTCTCGGCATCCGGCGAAGCCATTTGCGACGAGCCGAGCAGGCTCATGCCCAGCGCCTCGAATGAAGATGACATCGTGTTGGCGGTGAACATGCCGCCGCACGCGCCCACCGACGGGCAGGCGTTTTTTTCGATGCCGATGAAATCCTCGCGCGCCATTTTGCCGGCGCTGAACGCGCCGACGGCCTCGAACGCGCTGACCACAGTCAGATCCTGGCCTTTCCACCTGCCGGGCTTGATGGTGCCGGCGTAGACATAGATGGCGGGCACATTCATGCGCGCCATCGCAATCATGCCGCCCGGCATGTTTTTGTCGCAGCCGCCGCATACCAGCACGCCGTCCATCGCCTGGCCGTTGACCGAAGTCTCGATGGCGTCGGCGATTACTTCGCGCGAGACCAGTGAATACTTCATCGCCTCGGTGCCCATGCCGATGCCGTCGGTGATGGTGGGCACGCCGAAGACCTGCGGCATGGCGCCGGTTTTCCGCAGCGCCGCCATCGCGCGGTCGACCAGCGGCTGGATGCCGGCGTTGCACGGGTTCATGTTGGAGTGCCCGTTGGCGACGCCGACGATGGGCTTTTCGAAATCGTTGTCGCCGAAACCGACGGCGCGCAGCATGGCGCGATTCGGCGAGCGGGCGTCGCCGTGCGTGATGAGGCGGCTGCGTTTATTCAATGCCATGACGTGTCCTTCGCGCGGTTCCGTATAATCGATGATTTTAACTCAAGCTCCACTATGCTAGTTCATCCGCAATTCGATCCGATCGCAGTCAAATTGTTCGGCCCGCTGGCGATACGCTGGTACGGCCTGACCTATCTGCTGGGGTTTGCGCTGTTGTGGCTGGTGGGACGTTACGCGATCAAGACGCGCGCCCACTCGACGGTGAGCGCGCAGCAATTCGACGACTTGTTGTTCTACGGCATCCTCGGCGTGATCCTCGGCGGCCGGCTGGGGTATGTGCTCTTCTACAAGTTCGGCGACTACCTGGCCGAGCCGTGGAAAATCTTTTACGTGTGGGAAGGCGGCATGTCGTTCCACGGCGGCTTCCTCGGCGTCATCATCGCGATGTGGTGGTATGCGCGAGCGCGCGGCCTCAAATGGCTCGCCGTCACCGACTTCATTGCGCCGCTGGTGCCGCTGGGGCTGGGCGCCGGCCGCCTCGGCAACTTCATCAACGCGGAACTCTGGGGACGCGCGACCGACGTGCCGTGGGCGATGGTATTTCCGAACGTCGATCGAGTCCCGCGCCATCCGTCGCAAGTCTACGAATTCATCCTCGAGGGCGTCGTCCTGTTCGTGCTGCTGTGGTGGTATTCCGCCAGGCCGCGCGCGCGCGGCGCCGTGTCCGCATGTTTTCTGGTCGGCTATGGGTTGTTCCGGTTTGGCGTCGAATTCACGCGCGAGCCCGACAGCTTTCTCGGCCTGTTGACGTTCGGTCTGTCGATGGGGCAGTGGCTGTCGCTGCCGATGATAGCGGCGGGACTCGCGCTTTACGCGTGGTCGCAGCGCCGCGCCGGCCCTTAGGGTTTTTTCGGCTTGCCCGCCTCGGCGCGGTTGGCGACCGCGGCGCGGCGGTCGAGCAGCCGACGGAAATTGTCCAGCGACATGAGATGCGCGTACGCGCGGCCGAGCACGCCTTTCTGCGCGAAGTCCTTCATCACCGCAGCGTCAAGCTGGGCAAGCTTTTCTTCCGAGATGCGGAACATGCCGGTCAGTTGCAGCGGCTCGCCTTCGGTGGGCGTCGCCTGCATGGTAAAGGGCTCAAGCAATTGATGCTGAGCGAGCAGTTTGCACATTTCTTCGGTGCGCGCGAGGTCAGCTTCGAATTCAAACAGGAGCTTTTCGCGCTGCTCCCATTCCGGCAGAGCCTTGCCTTGATCGTCGAACAGCTGCTCGCCTTGGTCGTTGATCGCGATTTTTTCCACGCAGGCTACGCGCTCCGGCGCCTCCTTGCCGTCGACCATCACCCGGGTCATGCAGAACGGAAAGCGTCTGACGTATGCCGGCACATAGGCGCGGCGATCCCAGGTGTGGTCCCACATGACGAACAGGTTCTGCTGGGGGGCCAGACCCAGCACGAGCATGGGGGCGAAGGTCTTGCCTTCGTCGGCGGAAATGAAAACCAGCGGATAGTCGCGGCTGGCGATCGGGAATTCGGTGTAACTCACCGGGATCGGATTCATGTTGCGGAAAACCACCGGCACTGTCGGCCCTCTCGGCAGCAGCACGCGGTGCGTCTTGGCCAGCGCGATGACTTCCTGAAAACCGTAGGGCGGCGTGATCTGCGGCGCGGCGGTCGTTGGCATTGTGGGCGCCCCGTTCGGAAATGAAAAACATTATAGCGGCCTACCCGCCGGCGGCCAGCGGCGCCGTCTTTCCAGCGGCCGGCAAATCCTGCTAAAATAATGGCTTATATGGGGAAGTAGCTCAGCTGGGAGAGCGCCGCGTTCGCAATGCGGAGGTCGGGAGTTCGATCCTCCTCTTCTCCACCATCCAGTTCCAAGCGCGCGAAACAAGGCCTGACACTTGCGGTGCGCTATTGATGAATAACACCTGACTAAAAAAATAACGGTTCACGCCAGTGTCTGCCGATACTCCAACTTCCGCCGCCGGCGCCGATCACGCGCGGATGCTACGCGACAGCGTCGCGGATTTCGTCAAGCGCGGCACCGATATCAAACGCGTACGCCGCCTGCGCGACACGCAGCCGGGTTTCGAGCGCCCGGTATGGCAGCAAATGGCGGATTTCGGCTGGCTCGGCATCCTGGTGCCGGAGCAATACGGCGGCCTGGGCCTGGGCTGCACCGAAATGGCGATCGTGGCGGCAGGCACGGCGGGAGCATTGACGCCTGAACCGCTGACTGCTGCTGCGGTACTTGCCGCCGGCGCTATTGTGCGCAGCGACAACGAGGCGCTCAAGCACGAACTGCTCGAAGCCCTGGTCGCGGGCGCCTCTATCCCCGCGCTGGCGTGGCAGGAACGCGCGGGTACGCTCGATATCGCGACTGCCACACGCGCCGAGCCGTTCGAAGCCGCCATCAAACTGAACGGCAGCAAGAACTTCGTCGCCGGCGCCGCCGGCGCCGACGGTTTCGTGGTGTCCGCGCAAGCGCGCGACGGCCTTGCGCTCTATTGGGTGCCGGCAAATACGGGCGGCACGACCCTCGACCTGCAGCCGCTCGCCGATGGCCGCCTGACAGGCATGCTGAAGCTGCACGACGTCGTGGTGCCGAAAAATAATTTACTGGCGTCGCCCGCCTGTGCGGCCGCGGCGTTGCAGAGCGCCCTCGATACGACGCTGGTGATGGCGAGCGCCGAAATGTCGGGCGTGATGGGCCGCGCGCTCGATATGAGTGTCGATTACATGAAGACGCGCGTGCAGTTCGGCAAGCCGATCGGCAGTTTCCAGGCGCTGGCGCATCGCGCGGTCGATTTGCACATTCAGCGCGAATTATCGTCCGCGGTTCTGCATGACGCCGTCGCGCTGTTCGACGCGGGTGCGGCGGGCGCGCGCCGTGGCGCCATGGCGAGCCGGGTCAAGGCGCGTTGCGCCGAAGCCGGCTTGCGCATTACGCGCGAAGCAATCCAGATTCATGGCGCGATCGGCTTCACCGACGAATACGACGCGGGACTCTTCCTCAAGCGCGCGATGACATTGTCGGCGTGGCTCGGCAATGCGGCGTTGCACCGCCGCCGTTACGCCGAACTCGCCGCGGTCGACGGCGAATAATCGCTCGCTCCCGTGATGTCCCCCGATTTCAACGCGCTGAGCGACGAGGAGTTCCGCGCCAAGGTGCGCGAGTTCTTTGCGGAGCACTATCCGCCGCATCTGCGCTTTGTGCTGCGGCGCGCGCGTCTCGCCGAAATGATGGAATGGTATCTGACGATGTCGCGCCATGGCTGGATCGCGCCCAACTGGCCGCGCGAATACGGCGGCATGGGGCTCGATGCCGGCAAGATGATCATCCTGCTCGAGGAGCAGGAGCACTACGGTGTGTCGCGCGTGCCCGACCACGGCATCGTGCAGGTCGGCCCCATCCTCATGAAATACGGCAGCGCCG